>JAITEJ010000084.1 GCA_031282095.1 Clostridiales bacterium | reverse complement strand
TCAAAGACAAAACGTGCACTTTAAGCCGTGATAAGCCTATTTAGTTTTTTAATTCCTCCATTGGGAATACGTTTTTCCGTTACGGCGGCATGGTTGCTTTAGAAGCGCGGCTATCGATTATCTCAAAGATAAAACTTACACTTTAAGCCGTGATAAGCCTATTTAGTTTTTTAATTTCTCTATTAGGAATACGTTTTTCCGTTATAGCGGCGCGGTTGCTTTAGAAGCGCGGCTATCGATTATCTCAAAGATAAAACTTGCACTTTAAGCCGTGATAAGCTTATTCGTTTTTTTAATTTTTCCTCTGAAAATGCGGTTTTTTCCTTTACAGCGTTATAACCGCATTGAAAGCGTAACCGTTGATTGGCAGAAAGACGAAACCGTCTTTTAAGACGCGGCGGGCGCCTTCAGCTTTTTGAATTCTTCGTTTAAGATGATTTTTTCTTCCTCTGAGAGGTTGTCTGTGAAAATCTGCGTTTGCTGGGCGATAAGCTTAATAAAATCCCGTTCGGGCAGTTTCATAAGTTCCGAAACGCTCATTCTTCTCCCGTTCAGGGCTGCGAGATTCTGACAGGCGAGTACGGCGCGTACCTTGTTTTCGCTGACGTTGTAGGACGACGCAATACGCGTCAGCTTTCGCCGGCTTACGTTGGTTATTACAGGCTCTTTAGATATATGTTTCTCGTAAAACTCGATATATTCCGGCGTGATTAAATCGTAGAGTTCTTTCATGACCGGTTCGGATGTTTCCGAAGCGCTGCAAACGTCCGAGCCCCTTGCGGAAATTTCCGAAATACGGTCCGCCTCGTTTGCGATTCTGTCTGTTCGGCAAACATCCGAACCTCTCGCTGAAATTCCCGCGAGGGCGATAACCGTGAACAATAAAGCCGTACAGTGCATGATAAATTTTCTCATCGGCATACTCCTTTTTGAATTGCGGAAACTCCGCGTCGGATTCTATGTTATTTTATAACCGACGAATATCCTTATGCGTTTTCATTGCTTGCCAAAATATGGAGTATGTAATATAATTATTATAAGCGTGGAAAGACGGCGCTTTCGGACGGCGTTTTTCAGACAAGAGGTTGCGTTTTTAGTTCTTCCGTCATATTTTGATTTTACGGAGAGAAAAAATGCGGCTGAAATTCACTAAAATGCAGGGAGTGGGGAACGATTATATCTTTTTTGATTGCCGCGGTAATACTATAAAAGATCCCTCGCCGCTTGCGGCAAGGTTATCGGACAGACATTTCGGTGTGGGCGGCGACGGCATGGTATTGATAGAGCGCTCCTCAGTCGCCGATGTCGGAATGCGTATGTTTAATGCTGACGGCAGCGAGGGGAAAATGTGCGGAAATGCCGTCCGATGCGTCGCAAAGTATGTTTATGACGATAAAACGGTCGATAAAGCGGTCGTTTCGGTGGAAACCGCCGCGGGGATTAAAAAAATCGCTTTGCTTTTCGACGGCGCCGGACACGCCTTTAAGGCGCGCGTAAGTATGGGAAATGCCACGTTTACGCCGGAAGAAATTCCCGCGTCAGTGGAGGACGCCGCCGATACGCCGCTGACGCTTACGGACGGAAGCATAGTCAGAGCGGTCTGCGTCGGTGTAGGAAATCCGCACTGCGTAGTGTTCTGCGGCAACGGCATAGATTCGGATAAGATCGGGCGGTTGGGTCCGCTGATAGAGCGGCATCCCGCGTTTCCCGATCGAACCAACGTTGAATTTGTAAACGTACTTTCCGAAAACAGTATTAAAATGCGAGTTTGGGAGCGCGGCAGCGGGGAAACCTATGCCTGCGGCACCGGCGCGTGCGCGGCGGTCGCGGCGGCGGTCAGGCGCGGTTATTTTGCGTTTAATACGGAAATTGCCGTTATCTGTCGCGGCGGCGAGCTTGCCGTAGTCTGCGGCGACGGTTATGAGCTGTCTTTGACGGGCGACGCGGTGAGGGTATTCGACGGAGAAACGGACGTTTGATTGCTCTCTTAAAAGTCGGACCCGCGTAACATTAAAACACGACTGAACGAATACGTTCAAACGAAGGATGTATATGAAGATAAACGAAAACTATTTGAAGTTGAAGGAAAGCTATTTGTTTTCTACGGTGGCGAAGAAAGTGGAGGCTTATAAGGCGGCGCATCCGGGGGCGGAGATTCTGCGCCTGGGGATAGGCGACGTGACGAAACCCCTGACGCCCTCCGTCGTCGCGGCTCTGCACGGCGCGTCCGACGAGATGGCGTCCGCGGAAAGCTTCCGCGGCTACGGTCCGGAGCAAGGTTACGGTTTTTTACGGGACGCGCTGAAAGCGTATTACTCCGGACGCGGCGTAAACCTCGATTCGTCCGAAATATTCATAAGCGACGGCGCTAAAAGCGATTTCGGCAATTTTCTCGACATATTATCCAACGAAAACCGCGCGTTGATTCCCGATCCCGTCTATCCCGCATACCTTGACGTCAACATCATGTTAGGGCGCCGAATAGACTATGCCGAGGGTGACAAGTCGAACGGTTTCAAGCCTATGCCGGACTTCGGTTATGACGCCGACATAATTTATATTTGTTCCCCGAACAATCCGACCGGCGCGGCGTACACAAAAGCCGAACTGAAAGCGTGGGTAGACTACGCCAATGAAAAAAAGGCGTTGATTTTGTTTGACGCGGCATATGAGGCGTTCATTTCCGACCCGGAATTGCCGCACAGCATTTATGAGATCGATGGCGCGCGCACTTGCGCCGCGGAGATCGGCTCCCTTTCAAAAACCGCCGGTTTCACCGGGACGCGTTGCGGATACACGGTCGTTCCGCACGATTTGAAGTTCGGAGGCGTCGAGCTGAACGCTCTTTGGTTAAGGAGACAAAGCACTAAGTTTAACGGCGTGTCTTACATGGTGCAGCGTGCCGCGGAAGCCGTTTTCACCGAGAAAAGCCGTGCGGAAATAAGCGCGGTAATAAATTATTATATGGAAAACGCGCGTACGATAAGCGCCGCGCTGACCGCTAAAAAAATATGGCATACAGGCGGCAAGAATTCTCCGTATATATGGTTGGAATGCCCCGGAGGTATGCAGTCGTGGGAGTTCTTCGATTTCTTGTTAGAACGCGCCAACGTGGTCGGCACTCCCGGCTCCGGTTTCGGTAAAATGGGCGAGGGCTATTTCCGTTTAACCGGCTTCGGCTCCAAGCAAACAACCGAAAAAGCGGTTGATAACATCATAAAGCTGCTGTAAAGCGGATAAAGCTGCTGTTAGAAGATGCGTTTAGCTGCGATAAAATTCAATACTTCGTTGCTTTTACGCGCGTTAACGAGTATGCGCCCTATATGACGACGCGGCTAATGCAGATCTAAAAACGCATGCTTCTATCGGTTAACGCGTACACGCTCCATATGGCGACGCGGCTAATGCAGATTTAAAAACGCATGCTTCTATCGGCTGATGCGTACGCGCCCCATATGACGACGCGGCGTACGACAGGCAATTGAGCCGCTTTTATGCGTGTTGATGCGTACGCTCCCCTAGATAAGTTCCGACATAGAAATTCTTTTTGACAACCGCTTTTACGCGTGTTGATGCGTACGCGCCCCTGTTTATTGAGTACTCGGATTGTTAAAGCGGCGGGAGCGTCGTGTCGCGATTGTTTTTCGGGCGTCTGTGCTTACGTAAGATCTGTCTCGTCATTTAATATTTGAATACACAAATCCTTACATCTTGCCGTCAATCCGCTGCATTCATTGGTTTTAACGAAACGCTTTGATATGTACGGAGTTAAATTGTAATCGTCAATAATCACATATGACTTTATATCGTTTTCCGCGATATATCGTTCTATTTCACGCCATCTCAGTTCTTTATAGTCCCAACCCTTATGCCAATAACTGACGCTATCGGAAAGGTCGGGCGTTTTGCCTATGACATAATCTCCCGCAATGCCGTTTCGCTCTAAATTTTCAAGCAAAGCCTTGACGCTTAGTTCACATTCCCGCCACGATGACGAAACGACTATTTTAGCGTCGGCAACGTCCAAAATTTCCTTTAAATTCTTGCAGCAGTTTTTGTCAAAAAATTCTCCCGATCTCGGAATTGCCAATACGCCGTCAATATCCAAAAAAATGATTTTATGTTGCATAATCTCTTAAATTCCCTTTTTAGGCGGATATACGGCTTCAAACTCCGTCAGTATATTATAAAGCGTATCGTCTAAATACGGACGCGTTCCGCTCCTGATTCGGTCGGGAACACCGTAAAAGGCTTCGGCTATCGCGCCGGCTATTGCTCCGAGAGTGTCGCTGTCGCCGCCGATAGATACGGCGTTTCGTATCGCGTCCTCAAACGAGGTACTTTCCAAAAAAGCCGCTATCGCCTGCGGAACGGTTTTCTGACAGGTTTCGTTAAATTTATAGGTTGCACGGATTTCGTTCAGTGTGAAATTAATAGGATAATAATTTTTTTTGACATATTCGCCTATTTGACGGCGCGAACATCCTTCTTTAGCTAAAAAAACGCAAACCGCGACCGCTTCCGCCCCCTTTATGCCTTCCGGGTGATTGTGGGTGATTTCAGTTACCGCTTTCGACAGTTCTTTAGCTTCTTCAACATTCTTAGCCGCAAAGCCGCAAGCTGAAACCCTCATAGCGGAGCCGTTGCCGAAACTTTTATACGGTTTCGGATCCTCGGATAAAAGCCAATTAAAAAACATTCCGCCGAAACCGCAACACAAATACTCTCTGCCGAGTTTCCTCATAAGCCGCTCGGCAGTCGCCCCAAGCTTGCTTTTGTCGCCGTCGGACTCTAATATAGCCTTTGCGATTGCAAGCGACATTACGCTGTCGTCGGTATAACAGCAGCCGGAACCGAATAAATCGAATTTTTTAGTTTTTATATTGTTAAATTCAAAGCGCGAACCTACAATATCCCCGATTATTGCTCCTATCATTGTATACTCCTGATGCTCGGTCTATTGTCGCTGCAATAAAGTGTTCGCCTGCAACGGCTCAACGCAAGCCCGTATATTTCCGGCCATTGCCCCAATCGCCGTATACTCCACGGTTTCCGTTCGCTTTAATCCTTAATTAAAGTCGCGCCGACGAATGCCTTGAACAATGGGTGAGCCCTGTTGGGGCGGCTTTTGAATTCGGGATGAAATTGGACGCCGACAAAGAATTTTTTATCGTCCAACTCTATGGTTTCGACGATGCGCCCGTCGGGAGATTCGCCGGAAACCACAAGCCCCGCGTTTTCCATAAGACCGCGGAACTCGTTGTTGAACTCATAGCGGTGGCGGTGACGTTCGTATATGAAATCGCTTGCGTAGGCGGCTTCCATAAATGTGCCGGGCTTGATTGTACATGGATATGCCCCTAAACGCATTGTGCCTCCCATCTGAACCCCGCGCTGATCCGGCATAAGGTCTATAACCTTATGTGCGCTTTCGGGAGCGAACTCGTGAGAGTGGGCGTCCTCTAACCCCAGCACGTTGCGCGCGAACTCTATGACGGCGATCTGCATCCCAAGACAGATGCCGAAGTAGGGGATATTGTTTTCGCGGGCATACCGGCACGCCGCTATTTTACCGTCTATTCCGCTCAATCCGAAACCTCCGGGAACAAGTATGCCCTTGCAATCCTTGAAAATTTCGGGGGCGCTGTTTTCGGTTACTTTCGAGCTGTCCACCCATTCGATCTCCACCTTCGCGCCGTTCTCGTAACCGGCGTGATAAAGCGCCTCCGTCACGGAAAGGTATGCGTCGTGAAGCGCCATGTATTTGCCGCATATAGCGATTTTAACCTTGCGGTCGGTTTTCGCCATGCGCATAAGCATCTGCTTCCACTCGGTCAAGTCGGATTCCGGAGTTTCCAACCCAAGGTGGCGGCATACCACGCGGTCCAGTCCGCATTCGTGCAGCATTATAGGCGCGGAATAAAGGGAAGGGAGCGTAACGTTGGATATGACGCAATCCTTTTCCACATTGCAGAACATGGCGATTTTCTTAATCATGTCGTCGTCGGGAGTCGTATCCGAACGCAGCACGATTATATCCGGCGCGATTCCCATAGACTGCAGCTCCTTGACGGAGTGCTGCGTAGGCTTTGATTTGTATTCGTTGGAACCGGATATGTAAGGCAGCAGCGTCACGTGTATGAACAGGCAATTACGCTTGCCTTTCTCTAAGTAAATTTGACGTATCGCCTCGATGAACGGCATACCCTCTATATCGCCTACCGTGCCTCCGATTTCGGTAATCACGACATCCGCGTCGGAATTGACGGCGTTTTCGTGAATAAACCTCTTGATTTCGTTGGTGACGTGCGGGATAATCTGAACCGTTTCGCCTCTATACGTACCGGCGCGCTCCTCGTTGAGAACCTTCCAGTAAACCTTGCCTGAGGTCAAATTGGAGTATTTCGTCA
>JAITEJ010000058.1 GCA_031282095.1 Clostridiales bacterium | reverse complement strand
CGGGCGGATCTCACGCAGAATAACGGGCAAAACCAAAAACGGCGTTTGTTCCAAGTGTTACGATCCCTGCGGGCGGACCTCACGCGGAATAGCGGGCAAAACCAAAAACGGCGTTTGTTCCAAGTGTTACGATCCCTGCGGGCGGACCTCACGCGGAATAGCGGAAATTTTTTTCTTATCCGAAAGAGAAGAACGGCTGCACTATGAGGAAGGATCGCACGCGGAACGATGCTAAGCGCTAACTGGTTGCGGCGGGTACGCGCAGAATACCTTAGCGCCTTTCAGAACGCCGTTGACTTCCGTGCTGCATCTTTGCGGGCGGACCGCAAGCGGAATGACGGATATTGTTTAAAAAACATAAGGCGCGCAGATTTTACTTTGCGCGCCTTATTAATTATGTTTTTGCCGGTTGACGGTCCGCCGCCGCAATTTTCCGTACGTTTTACGATTGTGTGGTCAGTTTTTGTTCAATGACATCCAACGCTGCGGCGATAGCAACATATTCCGCAAGCGCAGCATCCTTGTCAGATTCGTCTACTGCCATTGCCGCAACTCTTGCTTGCAATCCGTCTAACTTCTCGGAGAACTCGTTCTCACGAATATCTAAACTGGCATTGACCTCTGCGTTCAGCGCTTTCAAATCAGTAATACGACCCGTCAACTCGACTGAGTACACAGGAACGCTGACTATGTTACTTATAGCCATATTCCTTGCCAAATAAACGCCGTCGAAGACGCCGTTGTCTACATTCGTGCCGTT
This sequence comes from Clostridiales bacterium, assembly GCA_031282095.1. The sequence goes on along the minus strand of JAITEJ010000058.1, from coordinate 3,395 downwards.
AACCGCGATTTTGCCGTTCTCTGCCGCTTCTTCCACCTGCTCTAGAGCGTTTTGACTGTACATTCCGGCGGCAAGTTTGGCATTGAGCGCGGCGTCAATTTCTGCGCACGCCTCTGCTTTTACCGTTGTAAATCCTTCTAATTGAGCCTTTAAGCCTGCTAAAGCGCTATACAGCGCATTCTTTATCTCGGAAAATTCTGTTTCTATATCGACCGCCAAACCGTTCAAATATTCGTCGCCGATAGTTCCGTTTAAAATCGCCGTATCGACAGCACCTAATATTCCATCTATCGACACGCAATCACCGGAATCAAAATGATTGGCGTAATTCGTATAGAACGGATCGTCTGCATAATTTGAAATCAACTCCCACCACGTCGATCCGTAAGTATCTTTACCTTCCGATTCCGATATGCCTTGCAGCGCGCTTGTGCCGTTAAGGAGCGCCTCTTTGGCTTTTGTTGCCGCCGTTCTTTCCTTTTCCAACGCCGCGCAGGCTTCTTCATAAGCTGTCGGAACCCCTTCAAGTGCGAAGATTGCCGTATCGTAAAGATCGCCTACAGATTTAATACTCGCATTCAGCGCGGCAAGCGGAGTTTCTCCGGCGCCAATAACGACGCCTTTTATATCGTTCTCCGCGTCGGTTTTAATCGTTTCAAGTTCGGTTACTCTTGTCGCCGTATAAATATCGGTATTTATTTCATCATATTTTTCGGAGAGTGCGGCCAACTTTTGCAATTTGGTTTTGGACAACTGATCGACGATATTTAATGTAAACGTTTCGCTCTCGGCCGCTTCGTAATAGTCGTTTCCGTCAATTTTCGCAGTGATGCTGACCGTGTGAACCGCGTCACCCTCGGCGATCATCGCGGCGAATTCGGGCGTCCATAGGATTTTCGCCTTAAAAGATCCGCTTTCCTTATCATAACTTGTTGAAATATCCATTCCGCTGTATTCCAAAACGGGTATGAATCCTGCGTTGTCCTTGCTCACCGTCACCTCAAGATAGAAATCGGCTTCATTTTCAGACTTATACACCGTCAGAACGGTTCCGCGGTCGTTTGATCCGTTCGGAGCGGTATTCAAATCCACCCCGTTCACCTCCACCGTCTGCAAAGCCTTTCCCACCTTGACGGACAATTCCGCCGTAACTGACTCCCAGTTGCCGTCCCCGGCTTTCGCCGCGGTAACCCTAACCGCTCCGGGAGCTACTATTTTCGCTTTCCAGCCGTTGTCGTTAGTAAGCTTTATAACGGTTTCATCCGCTACGGTCAGAGAAATCTCCCCGTCGCCGGTGCCGCCCGTAACCGTGAACTCGAAGTTCTCTCCGCCGTAGCGCGGGACTAAGCCTTTCGGCAGCGATAATGTCAACGCGGCTTGCGTACCCTTTGTTATATCAACCTGTACGCTTACCGCGACGGATTCATTCCAGTTGTCGTCGCCGGGTCTGTACGCCGTAACGGTCGCCGTACCCGTGCCGTTTATGCCGAACACGCCGGCATCGTCCGTGGCGGTCAAGCAGCTTCCGTCGCCCAAAGTGTAAACTACAGAAACCGAAGATTCACCGCCTTTAGCGATTACGCTGACGGTTTCGGTCGGAGAGCCGTTCGTGCCGTATGCGACGGAATAATAGGACTCGTCAAAACTTAACTCCGATTGCACGCCTTTATCCACAACGACCGTAACCTCATCGGATTCCGCGTCCTCATAATTACCGTCGCCGGGCTTAACCGCTCTGAATTTAATGGTACCGGCACCGACGACCGCGATAAAGGCTCCGCCGTCATCCTTATTGCCTGTTAAAAAGTTATCCGCGCCGAGAATTGCTTCGGACACGAGTTCCGCCCCCTCGGTTATACGAAACCGATAATCATTAGAGGAACTGCCGCCTTCCGCAATCAAATATACTTTAAGACCATTTGTAAAACTGAAATCCTTTCCGACCGAACGGGCGCTGACCGGATCTTGCTGCGCCTTGTTTACGATAATGGTAAGGTCCTCCGAAATCGCGTCGGCATATCCGTCGCCCCCCTTCTTTATCGCCCTTACGACGATGGTTCCGGCACCCGGTACGGAAAGGCGGCCGATTATATCGCCGACCTTTTCATTTATAGTAACCTCAGGAATAACGGTGGATTTTTGAGAGTCGACGACTATCTCGTATTTCCCGGAACCGCTGCCGCCTGTCGCCTCAACTTCTATGTAGGAATTTGGGGCGTAGGTCACTTCGCTATACGCGGATATTATAAGCTCCTCCTGCTCGGTATAAGCTATGTCAATGCGGAGCGTGAATGCGGCGGGCTCGTAGTCATAATCGCCCTCGCGCGTAACGGTCACGTACGCCACGCCGTCGACGCCCCTGCCCGTTACGCTGACGGCAGGGGAAGCCGGGTATTCTATTTTCAACGCGCCGCTGTCCACGGTATAAACGTACGCGCCTGTCCCGCTTCCGCTCTTTTTATTACCGTTCTCGTACTCTGCGAACTCCAAATCGAAAGGATCCGAATGCGCATGCTTGCCCGTAACCCCTTTAAGTTCTAACGGTTCTTGCTCGGCCCTGAGGATTTTTATCATGCAAATTTGCTCCGACTCTTCGTAGATGCCGCTTGCCGCCTTGACTGCCTTCATAAGAATGCCGTCCTTCAGGGTGGGATCGTCGGGATTAAGCGAGTTTTTAGTCGTACCTGTAACGTGTACCGTGCTGCCCGTCACAGTAGCGGGACCGTCTATGACCTCGTATCTGAACGCGCCGTCGCCGCCCCCGCCGGATGCCGCTATCTCAAAAGTGAACCCGCCCGGAACCCAACGCTGATACAATAAGGATTGATTTGTGGGAAACAGAATCGGCGGCGGCGCGGGATTGACTACGGTGATCGTAAGATTTTCCTTTACCGTTTTGGCGTTATAGTTGTCGTCGCCCGCGCGCGTCGCCGTCAATTCGGCGTCGCCGAGTGCAAGCGGCGTTATCGTCCACTCGCCCGTTTCGCTTTTATCCAGTCTTATGACGTCTCCGCCTCTTACGATGGAAACGGTGAGCGCCCTGTTCGAGTCGCTCTCGCTGCCCAACGCGCGTAAGCTGTACGGTCCCTCACCTAAAGCGATGGTGCTTCCGTAAACGCTCGTTATACTGAGCGAAAAATCGTTTTGCTCCAGTTTGACGTCGACGTCGTCGTCGTTGCACGCGGCAAACGCAATTGCTGACGCGAGCGCAAGCACCGTCAGTAATATCAACGAAATTCTTTTCTTCATAATCATTCTCCTTCGGACAGCATAAGCCCGTTCCGCGGCAACAGATTTTCACAAAATTAAACGCCGGTATATCGATAATAAGCCGAGCCCGAAACGCAAATCTGTATTTTATTATAAACTTAAGTTTAATAAATTGCAATACATAT
>JAITEJ010000022.1 GCA_031282095.1 Clostridiales bacterium | reverse complement strand
GGTGCTTCTTTTGGACGAGGTTACCGGCGCGCTTGACAAGAAAACCGCGGAAAAGGTAGAACGTAATTTGTTAGGCATAAGCGACTGTACGCTCATCAACGTCTGTCATAAGTTTAACGACGCCACACTGCCCGAGTATGATAAAATCTTCATAGTGGAGGAAGGAAAAATCGTGCGCGAGGGCAGCTATTCAGAGTTGGAAAACGATGAGAAGCTCGCCGCCTACCGAAATTTGGCGTAAATTCCGCGGGAAAGTCGGCGGAACTGACGCGGCAAGAGTTACGCTTGCCGAAGATAAGCGAAGCGAACCGCCGCAATTCGTTTTTGGCGGAAGTGCGTGAATAAAACGCAACAAGCCGTATGGCGACAAGGCGGGTACGGTAAATAATTATAAGAACAGAAAGGAAACGGGCTTGACAAGTTGATAAGGCAAGCACGCGGCAAAAGAGGGAAGAAGCGAAACGGTTAAATCACTCCGTTTAACTTCAAAGGCGCTTACTCGGATTATTTCTTCAAACGTCTATTTATCTCGCCGGAAAGGCGGCGGTGACGCGCGCGGTAATCCTCCGCGACGAAGCGGGGCGGGCGTATTTCCTCGATAGGTACGGGTTCTTTTATTTTGTCGAAACGTCCGCGTGCGGTGTCGTTCCGATTTACGCCGCGATCCGCCGTATTTTCCGCGCATTGCGTACAAACGGTCTCGTTTGTAACGCGCGGTGGATTGCCATGGCTCCGCGCAGACGTTCCCGATTGGGCGCGTGATTGTTTATTATATGCGGTTTCGGCTTCGGCGGCATAGCGGTCGGCGGTCTTTATCGCTTCATTTTCATCTGTTAAACCGCCGTTTATGTTATATAAACCGACTTTTTCTTGCGGTAAAACGTTTTTACCGCGCATGAAACCGAATCTTCCGAACAGCATATTGGTTACTCCGGCGGCTTAACGCCTAAAAATTTATTTGCCCGCGGCGGCGCTATCCGAAAAAACGGCTTTTGAATGCGGACGCGCGCCCTCGGTTGACGAAAGTTTTCATAAAAAAGAAGAGCCTTTTCCAAATTTGCGTGCGGATGTGCGCCTCGGTTGATTAAAGAGAGCGGCTCGGCGCCGTCCTTAAAGCTTCCGCGGCGTCCGGATTATCTTTCGTCCGCGGAAAGCCGGACTGTTTAAAACCGCCGTTCCCGTCATATCGTTTTTTTACCGACAGGTTTTTCGGAAGGTCTCTCTTATCGAGTAGACGAGCTTGTGAGTGAGCTACATTATTCAATACTTACCGCATTTTCCGCGCTCTCTTATCGCGTAGACGAGCTTGTGCGTGAGCTACATTATTCAATACTTACCGTATTTTCCGCGCTCTCTTATAGCGTAGGCAAGCTTGTGCGTAAGCTACATCATTCAATACTTATCGCATTTTCCGCGCTCTCTTATCGCGTAGACGAGCTTGTGCGTGAGCCCTAACACGGGCTCACTTATCACGCTTTTAGCAAACTCTCCATATCGCGCAAGCAAGCTTGCGCGTAAGCCCGTATATTCAAGAAATCTCCGCCGCAAACGGAGGCTTATGCGAAAATTGTTCACGTAACGGCTATGCGTCCGAATAAAAATCGGAGAAATTTCCGCGGTCTGATGAAAAATGTTTGCCATAATCGGTAATATATTATATAATTCTTTTTACGGTATATGTTACCGCGCGTGCCTCTCATAGATTATATAATTTTTTATTTCGGGCACAAAAATTGGTCTTTGCCACTGTTGTTTGTCACGGGAAAAGCGCCGAAAAGCTGTGTTCTCCGTAAAAACGGGGCATTTTAGAGCATGGATAACCCGGAACGGTAAGTTACGTCGCAATTTGTTCCCTCGGTGCTTTACGGTACTTGAATAAAAGACGAATGCGCAACGCTGATAGCAACGCAACTCCGAAAGCGGTTTTACGCGCTCTTTTATGCCGCGGACAGACGGTATTTTAGAAATTTTTATTCGCCGCAAGGCGATGGGGTATAAAAAAATGTTTTTGAAGTCAAGAAAAGCGGTTTTAGCCGTTATATGCGCGGCGGCAGTCGCGTTAAGCGTCTTGTTGTTCGCGGCGTGCAACGGTTTGAAATGGGACGGCGTAGGCGGCGGGTCTCCGGAATCGCCCGTCGAAAGCCAATACGGTTTCGTCGTTAAGCAAGGCGGCTATTTGTATTTCATCAACGGCGACGACAGCGCCGTCGCCGAAAACCTTTTCGGCAAGCATGAAAAGGGTGCGTTAATCCGCGCCGAGCTCGACGGGAACGGCGATGTCAAACCCGACACCTATAAGCGCATAGTTCCGCTTGTCGTTTACTCCGCGGATAAAAACGCGGGCTTTGCCGTTTTCGGAAATTATATTTACTACGCCGCGCCCAACACCGAAAAAGACAAGACCGGTACGCCTTCCACGACGCAGCTTGATATTATGCGCAGCAAAATCGACGGCAGTTCTCCCGAGGTGCTGTTGACGCTGACTTCGCGTTCTTTTCCGTTTTCTTTCTATCCCGGCGCTATCGTATGGCATGACTCCTCCGAGAGTGCGCTGTATAAAGCGGATTTGACCTCCGGCGACAAGAAAAAGATTTCCTCAAGCGTCAAGGCTATCGCGGAAAGAGTCGTGGAAGCGCGATTCGTTTACGCAACAAACTATACTCCGGGACAAGGCGAAAAGCTGGGTGATTTTATCTATATAGCTCAGACGCGCCCCGCCGACGAGTCGGCTTTTTGGTATGACTATAAGGCGGTTAAATACGACGGCTCTAAGGAATACACTCTCATTAACAACCTGACCTTCCTTCCCGAAGGCGAGACTGACAGCAATAAATATCCCGAACAAACCTTCCAAGTGAAAAGCGTCAACCATCTCTATAACGAGGATACCGAAACCCTGACACTCTATTACACTAAATCCGTATACTTTAATCAAACTACGACGGCGCGCGGCGTGTTCTTCGGCAATGTCGTCTACGAGAACGGCGGACCCGTATTTAAGGCGGCGACCGAACTTAAGCTTTCGGAGGACTCCGCGACTACGACTTTCACTCCGGTAAGCTATGAGGCGGGTGTGCTGCTCACCGTAAACAGCAATCTGTTTTTGGTCAAGGGTTATCCTGTGAAATCCGACAATCCGAATTCATTTGAAACCGCGGACGCGGTGATAGACGGCGCTTTGTCGCCCACCGTAATTTATGTCATCGACGGTTATGTTTATTACTCGGCGTCCTCCGCGCTGTACCGCATAAGCCTGACAGAGAAGACCGCCGTGGCGCAAAAGCTCACCACTAAGGTTGCCGCTTCATCCTCGTGGATGACTTATGACAGGATCGGTATGAAGTTGTATTTCTTCAATACCAACGACTACAACTACATCGGCGTGTTCGATCTCACCAATCCCGACGATACGGACGAGGCCGTAAAACTCGTAGGCTACCGCAACGAGACCGATCAGGCGGCATACGACGCCGCTCACGCAGACGCTTAACTGAATTTTCGGTTTATTCCGCGCCGTCACATAAGAAAATTGAAAGCCGCAAGCAAACGCTTGCGGCTTTTTGTTTTATCCGGACGTTGAAAGCAAACAACTGAACCCTCGTTTTTCCCGCGCGGCTTTTTCCCGCGCGGAAAAGCAAAGGCATTCAAAAACCTTCACGGCATTATCGACGCGCTCGGCGGTTACTCTCCGCATGGGTGGGGGCGGAAAATCAAGGGCATACGAAAGCCTTTCTCGGCATTATCGACACACGCTCGGCAATTTACCCTCCGCATGGGTGGGGGCGGGAAGGCAAGGGCATACGAAAGCCTTTCACGGCATTATCGACGCGCTCGGCAGTTCCTCTCTGCGTGTGGAAAGGCAAGGGCATACGAAAGCCTTCCTCGGCATTTTCGACACCCGCTCGGCGGTTACTCTCCGCATGGGTGGGGGCGGGAAGGCAAGGGCATATCGAATAAGAACATTTAATTTTGGCGAATTTTTCCTTAATGTAAAAAGATACTATTTTCAACAGCACCGGCGGGAGGAGTTCACGCGGATGAAAAGTGACGAAAAACTCAATATAAAAGTAAAAGACGAATTGAAAAAACTCAAAACGGCGTTGTCGGACAGCGCGGATATTTTGAGTAAGGAATTTGAGGTCGGGGGAAAGAAAGCGGCGATCGTTTACATGGATAATATGGTAAACAGGGAGCTTTTGGAGCGCGATATAGTCATGCCGCTTCTGAGCGCCAAACCGGAACAGCCTTACAGAAAATCGTTGGCGAACGCGGTTTATTTTTCGGAGGAGATCCGTTACGCCGCGAACGCGGACGACGCGGCAATGCTCGTGGCGGCGGGAGATACGGCGTTTTTGCTGGAAGGCGCGGACGAATATTACATCTTTTCGCTCAGACAAATTGAAAAACGTACGATCACCGAACCGCCCACCTCGTCGGTGCTGAAGGGGCCGCGCGACGGTTTCATCGAAGACATAAAAACCAATGTGTCATTAATCAGGAGGCGGTTGAGACACCCTCATCTTGTGGTTGAAAACATGAAAGTCGGGCGATTCAGCAATACATCCGTTTCCGTCGTTTATTTAGGCGGCGTCGCCGATCCCGCTATCGTTGAAAAGGTTCGGGAGCGCATTCGCGGCATAGATACGGACGGCATCCTTGACAGTTCATACGTCATGCAGTATTTAGAGGAGCGCAAATACGGGCTTTTCAGCGGAGCGGCGAGCAGCGAGAAGCCCGACATAGTTGCGGCGAAGATTCTTGAGGGCAGAGTGGCAATCGTCGCGGACGGTTCTCCTATGGTGGTTACGGTTCCTTTTGTCCTGCTGGAGGATTTTCAGGACAGCAACGATTATTATTCTAAAGACATCAGCAGTTCCGTGTTCAGAGTTTTACGGCTGTTGAGCGCGGTTATGACGGTTATGCTTCCGGGGCTTTACGTGGCGTTCACAACCTATATGTATCATCTGCTACCGATAAAATTTCTGCTTACCTTGATTAACTCGGTGAACGGAATACCCTTTACCGCTCCAGTGGAGATGCTTTTGGTGCTGCTACTGTTCGAAATTCTCAATCAGGCAAGTTTGAGAATGCCGCGCTTTTTGGGAATTTCCCTGTCTATAGTGGGCGCGATCGTACTCGGCGACACCGCCGTAAAGGCCGGACTTATCAGCTCGCCCGCCGTTCTCATAAGCGCTCTTTCGGGAATAGGGCTGTTTTGCGTGCCGTCGCAGGTACACAGCTTCACTATGCTGCGTATAGCCTATGTTTTCGTAGCCGGCATAATGGGGCTGTTCGGACTGATAGTTTTCACTATGGTTCTTCTTGTTTATCTCATAAACTTCACCAGCTACGGCGCGCCTTATCTCGCGCCTTACGCTCCCGTGATTATGCCCGACATGAAAGACGGTTTCTTGAAGTCCAATCATCAGCTGCAAAACACGCGGCCGTACTCTTTCCCGAATATCAATCGGAAGCGTCAGAGAACGGAATAGCCGTTTTAATACGGATAATTTTCTCAATGAGGGCTTTAAACATGAATAACGAGATATACAACCGTCAGTTAGGCGCGATAGTGTTTATAGTGGCGCTTTGTTTCAAAATAGGCGTGCTTCCGGGATTGCTCGCCAATCAAGTGGCGAATCCGTTGCCGCTTATATTCTGCGCGTGTCTTTTGGAGTTTTTAATGTATGCGTTGGTCATTCGTTTCGGCGGCAACGGCGGCATGGATATGCTTGAAAAGAAATCAAACGTCTTTTACAAGATAGTCATGTCGGTGCTCGTGGTGTACTTTCTCGCAAAGGGAACGGTTCTGACCGGCTCGCTCATACTCATGATAGAAGAGCTTCTGTTCGACAATATAAGCGTTTATCTGGTTATAACCATTCTTTTGATAACGGTTACGTATATCGCCGTAAAAGGAATAAAGGGCATAGCGCGTATGTCGGAAATGCTGGGACCGCTGATAGCGCTTTCCATACTCGTTAATCTCGTGTTTCTGAAGTCGCGTATGAACTTCGCCAACAATCTGCCCGTTATTACCGATAATTTTTCACAATATATAAAGGCGTGGGGTTCGTACGGCGCATGGTTTTTCGATTCGATGCCGTTCTTGTTCGTCACTCTG
>JAITEJ010000189.1 GCA_031282095.1 Clostridiales bacterium | reverse complement strand
ATGTCAGCGAACGACTTCCGCGGGAACGGACACGATTATGCCGGCTGTGACGCTCAATCTTGCCTATGTCAGCGAACGACTTCCGCGAGAACGGACACGATTATGCCGGCTGTGGCGCTCAATCTTGCCCATGTCAGCGAACGACTTCCGCGGGAACGGACGCGATTATGCCGGCTGTGACGCTCAATCTTGCCTATGTCCGCGAACGACTGCGGTTAAAGTTCCTTGGATTCAAACCGGAATTACGACCACAAAACAACCATTTGTGTATTTTTTATATTATACAATCTATTCCCGCGGCGGTCAACGGTTTTTATATTTATTTTTTTCGATCTTTTAAATTATAAAACGGAAGTATACTTCCGTTTTATTTTTTTATTTTTTTCTCCGCAGAACGCAAATTTTGTCAAAGATAACGGCTTCATCTAAAACTTACCGGCTATTTTTTTTATCTCGTCGATCAGCTTTGATTTCTCAATATTTTCTTTCACAATAAGCGATATTTCGTCGGTTTTAACGCCGTCCACGTAAACCGTTAAGGTTCCGACCCGCTCTCCCGCCTTTACCGGCGCTTTTATGCTCTGAAGAGCGCTTTCAAACCGCACCTCTCTTTCCGAGTTTTTCGCGCAGAACACATATGCGGGTCGTTCGGCGTATACCGCGGCTTCCCTGACGCGTCCGCGTTTGACGTCCGCTGCGGCATAGGGCTTTTCGGAGTCGACGACTTTACGGTTCTCATACCCGGCAAAGCCCCCGTTCAGCAGCGCCGCCGCCGTTTCAAAGCGCTTCGCACCGTCCTCCGCCCCGACGACGACGGCGATCAAACGCATATCGCCTCTGCGCGCCGTGGCCGACACGCAGAATTTTGCCTCGGACGTATAACCTGTCTTGCCGCCGTCGCAGCCGTTAAACGTACGTACCAGCTTGTTTGTGTTGGTCATAACCGTTTCCCTTCCGTCGGGATGTACATAGTTTTCCAACCAAACAGAAGAATAATCAAAATATTCTTTGTGGCTAATCAAAGCGCGCATCATCGCCGCAACGTCGGCGGCGCAGGAATATTGTCCGTCCGCCGGCAATCCCGTGCAGTTCACAAAATGAGTGTTTGCCATTCCCAATTCGGCGGCGCGACGGTTCATATCCGCAACGAAACTCTCCTCGCTCCCGGAAACCGTCTCGGCAACCGCCACGCAGGAATCATTCGCGGAAGCTACGATTATGCTTTTCAAAAGTCCCGAAAGCTTGTGCGTCGTTCCGGCGTCTAAAAATATTTGCGACCCGCCCATTCCCGATGCGCGTTCGCTGACGTATATGTCGCTGTCGAATGAAAGCTTGCCGTCTTCTATCGCCTCGAATATTAGCAGCGCGGTCATGATTTTTTGCATACTGGCAATCGGGTGACGTTCGTTTTCATTGCCGGCGAAAATTACGGTCCCGCTGACCGCGTCTATGGCATAAGTCCCTTTGACTTTTATGCTGTCGGGAGCCAAAGCCCGAACGACGTATTCGGGCATACCGACTCCGGCGATATTGCCTGATAAGCTGAACTCGACGCGTTCTGCCGAATACGGAAATTTCGTGCGACAGTCCGCGGGAGATGTTTTGTCCGCTAAGTGCGCGCCGTCCTCAATGGTTCCCGTTTCCGCTCCCCTTAAATTTACTCCGTCGAAAAATTCCGCGCCCGGCAATGCCGCATATGCCGCCGGCAGAGGATCAATCTTTTTCGTAAGGTTTTTAGGCGCGGCCGCCGCGGCTGTCACGGCGGTGGAAACCGTACCTAAAAACGTGAAAAATAATGCCGCGCTTACGGTAACGACAACTAGAATGAACCGTTTAGTATTATAAAATAGCGTTCTTTTCATATTCTATTTACTCTCCCGCTTTCATTCGGCGCAAAAAAACGATAAAAAAATCAATCTTTCACGTCAAAATCATCAATAGTATCGCTTTCATGCGGGTTTATATGCGCCGATAAAATAAAAACAACTATTGCCAAGCACGGGACAAGTCCCGCGCACATTTATATACGTAAATTCCCGGGCGTACAGTGACACAGAAAAGGCTTAAAGGGCGTAAGTCCTGCGCGCAGTCTCTTGGGCGAATATCTGACGCAACTTCTGCGCGCGCCTATATACGTATTTTATATCGTCCGTTCGATCTCTGACCGTTTCGGACGCAAGTTCTACGCGCGCCTATATACGTATCGCTATATTTGCTTGTCCGTATAGTTTTGATTGGGACGCAAGTCCTACTCGCCCCTATATACGTGTCGGAATTCGCGATTAAGAGCGCCGCGCGGTTGCGGCGCAAGTTCTGCGCGCCTATCCACGCGAGTTTCCATCTCCGCGGATAACGCGGACGATTATGTCGGCGCAAATCCTGAACGCGTCTATATGCGCAAAATAAAAAAAACGCCCCTTTGTTTAAGACGTTTTAACGTTATAGGTATGAGCAAGCTTATATATGTAAATAAAAAACGCCGCGATACGCGCCAACCAACCTTGTCTATAACTCATGATCTCTTTTTTATGGTATTTTACCGTTGTGCGCTCATTCTATTATTCGCGCAAAGGCTCCGTCATATCGGCTGTACAGATGTATTTTATGTACTCAACCAATTATCATGTTAAAGGAGTGCAGATTCAAATAGCGGCGGGGCGATGTATTTTATTGTTATGTGCTCAACCAATTATCAGAAAGAGCGGCGACGGCAGCTTAAGCAATCCGAACACCTGCGTTTACGAAGATGTCCGGCAACCTCTGTATACGTCACCGCACTATCCGTAAGCGATCCGAACACCTGTGTTTACGAAGATGCCGTAACATTATCGGCGCATATAAATTATATTAGGGGCTAAATTATAATGACCTTGAAAAGCGATCCTATAAGGAAAACGACTATC
>JAITEJ010000147.1 GCA_031282095.1 Clostridiales bacterium | reverse complement strand
AACACATATGAAAACGTCCCCGTCACGTCCGCGGCAAGGTTGAGCCTTGCGGGGAATGAACGAGGATACCTACAATTTTACAGACGCGAGGAGCGTATCTATGCCGAAATTACCGGATATTAAAAAAGTGCTGTTAATAGGAAGCGGTCCTATAGTTATAGGTCAAGCCGCCGAATTTGACTATGCGGGCGCGCAAGCCTGCCGCATTCTGAAAAGCGAGGGCGTAAACGTCGTGCTTGTCAACAGCAACCCCGCCACAATCATGACCGACGCCGCGCTTGCGGACGAGATCTATTTGGAGCCGCTTACGCTGAAAACGTTGAAACGAATCATCGACAAGGAAAAGCCGGACAGCATTTTGGCGACCTTAGGCGGCCAGACGGGATTGACGCTTGCGATGAAGCTGCACAAAGAGGGCTTTTTGGAGAAACGCGGCATACGGCTGTTGGGAACCAACGCCGAAGCGGTCATAAAGGCGGAGGACAGGGAAATGTTCAAGGAGACCATGGAAAAAATCGGTCAGCCTTGCATAGCATCCCGTATCGCGAACGACATGAACGAGGCATACGCGGCGGTAAAGGAAGTGGGATATCCCGTCATAATCCGTCCCGCGTTTACGTTGGGCGGCTACGGCGGCGGCGTGGCGTATAACGGAAAAGAGTTCGACACCGTCGCGGCGAACGGACTGAAACAGTCGCCTATAAATCAAATTCTTGTGGAAAAATACATCTACGGATGGAAAGAGATTGAATTTGAAGTCATGCGCGACGCGAAAGGCACGGTTATCGCGGTCTGCAGCATGGAAAACTTTGACCCGGTGGGAGTGCATACGGGCGACAGCATAGTCGTAGCGCCCGCGCTGACGCTTGCCGATAAGGAATATCAGATGCTGAGAAGCGCCTCTCTGGATATTATCACGGAGTTGGGCATAGAGGGCGGCTGCAACTGTCAGTTCGCGCTGAACCCGGACACCTTTGAATATTCCGTCATAGAGGTCAATCCGCGCGTTTCGCGTTCCTCCGCGTTGGCGTCTAAGGCGACGGGCTATCCGATCGCCAAGGTGTCCACAAAAATCGCGCTCGGTTATACCTTGGACGAAATAGTAAACGACATAACCGGCAAGACGTACGCGTGTTTCGAGCCTACGCTCGACTATGTGGTGGTCAAATTTCCGAAGTGGCCTTTCGACAAATTTCAGACGTCGTCGCGCAACCTCGGCACGCAGATGAAAGCGACGGGCGAGGTCATGAGCATAGCGACAAATTTTGAGTCGGCGTTGCTGAAAGCGGTGCGCGGCGCGGAAATATCGCTTGATTCACTCAATATGAAGGTTAAACACGGCGATTTGGTCAAAAAGCTCGGCGAAATGACAGATCACCGTCTGTTTAACGTATTCGCGGCGATAAAGGGCGGCGTATCTTTAGACGAAATTTACGGCATAACGAAAATTGACAGGTATTTTCTCAGCAGGCTTAAGAATTTAGCCGACTACGAAAAGGAGATCGCCTCGCAAAAACTCACGAAAGAGCTTTATATGCGCGGCAAGCATTTGGGCTATACCAACGCCGCGATTGAAAAAATATCGGGGCAGCACAACCTTTTTAATTGCGACGCCGTATATAAAATGGTGGATACCTGCGCCGGAGAGTTCCCCGCGGAAACGCCGTATTTCTACGCTACCTATGACGAAAACGACGAGGCGGCGCACTTTATGAACCACGATAAGCCTACGGTGTTGGTTTTAGGCAGCGGACCCATCCGCATAGGGCAGGGAATCGAATTCGATTACTCCTCGGTACACTGCGCGTGGGCGTTGAAACGTTTGGGCTACGATGTGGTTATCATAAACAATAACCCGGAAACCGTTTCCACCGACTTTGACGTCGCTGACAGGCTTTATTTTGAGCCGCTTACCGCCGAAGATGTGGAAAACATAATAAAAACGGAAAAACCGATAGGCGTCGTCGTAGCTTTCGGCGGGCAGACCGCTATAAAATTGACTAAATACTTGGACGCCGTGGGCGTTAAGGTTTTGGGTACCTCGGCGGACAGCATAGACCTCGCCGAGGACCGCGAACGTTTTAACAAGCTGCTCAGAAAACTCAATATAAAACAGCCGTCCGGCATGGGCGTCATGAACACGGACGGTGCGATAAAGGCCGCCAAAGAATTGGGGTATCCCGTGTTGGTGCGTCCGTCATACGTCATAGGCGGTCAGAATATGACTATAGCGTTTTCCGATGCGGATATTATCCGATACATGGAAACGATTATGAACGACGAGATCGACAATCCCGTTTTGATAGATAAATATCTGATGGGTTTGGAGTTGGAGGTCGACGTCATTTCCGACGGCGAAAAAGTGCTTATTCCCGGCATAATGGAACACGTGGAGCGCGCCGGAATTCACAGCGGCGACAGCATAGCCTTGTATCCGCCGCAGAATCTGTCCGACGACCTCTGCGATGAAGTAGCCGACGTCAGCCGAAAGCTCGCGCTCGCCCTTAACACGAAAGGATTAATCAACATACAGTATCTCGTGTATCAAGGGCAGCTCTACGTAATAGAGGTTAATCCGCGCGCGTCCAGAACGATACCGTATATAAGCAAGGTCACGGGCGTTCCCATGGTGGACATCGCGACGCGCGTCATGATGGGTGAAAAATTGTTGGACTGCGGATACGGAGAGGGGCTTTACAAAGAACCTCCTTATGTAGCGGTCAAAGTCCCCGTGTTTTCCTTTGAGAAGCTGGTCGACGTGAATTCTTTGCTCGGACCGGAAATGAAATCCACCGGCGAGGTCTTGGGCGTAGGAAAAAATATGCACGAGGCGTTATTCAAGGGG
>JAITEJ010000087.1 GCA_031282095.1 Clostridiales bacterium | reverse complement strand
AAATCGGCTTTTAGTATAATTTTACTATATTGCGCCGTTTTTTGCAATTTATTAATGCCCACAGGCTAAAAAACGGCTTTTTAAAAAAATTTTTGTTTTTACCCCCCCCCCCCCCCCCCTTGACACGGGCAAAATGCCGTGTTATTATATTAGTGATCAAGGTCGTTAAGGTCATTATGCGATTTTACACACTAATAAGCGTGTTTTTTATGAACGCGAGACGCACGGCGTCCCGCCGAAGAATCGACCGCACGGAATCGCTCGAAAGCGGTTATGCGGCGTGAACACAACCTTGAGAAAAATCATACATTATCGGTGAAGCGGGGATAGGGAACAACAACGAAATAATATCACAATATAACGGTCGTTCGACTGTCGTGTGTTAAATCAGGCGGAGCGAGAGGCGGCGAATATAAAGACATTTATCGCAATCGAAACGTATTCGGGCGCGCGGTATTCCGAAACGGAAATACGTAGGCGCGCCGGTACGGCGTTGCGGGGTTATTCTTTACAAAAGGATGGGCGGGAAAATGAAAAGAACTGTCAAATTATCCTTAATCGGCGCATTGGTGGCGATATGGGTCACGGTGTTTTCCGCTTGCGATTTTCTCGGCGGCGAAACCGCTTCCGTTGAAACGCCTAAAAAGGGCGGCATAGCGCTTGTATACGCGCCCGTGTCCGTAAGCGATCCTTTATTCAATTTGCCCGCTCTCGAAGGCGTCAAAGAATACGCCGACGGTACGGACAGGTCCTATAAGACGTATATGCCCGACGATTCTTCCTCGGCAAAACGCACGGCGGCACTGGAAGCGGCCTTGGCGGGAGGCGCGGATACGGTCGTGTGCTACGGTCCCGCGTTCCGCGACGTCATAGACGCCGTGGCAAGCACTAAGCCCGGCGTGAAATTTATCGTCCTCGACGAATACGCCGCTCCGAAAGTCATGAACGTCGCCGCCGTGCCTTTCCGCACGGAACAGGCGGGCTACGCCGCGGGATATGCCGCCGTTAAGGAGGGTTACCGCAATCTCGGCTTTATGGGCAGCGACAGCGGCGCGTCGGTGGCGCTCTACGGTTGGGGCTTCATTCAGGGCGCTAACGCGGCGGCGGCGGCTCTCGGTCTTACGAGAAGCGGCGCGGGAGCGGTCAGCATAAAATTCTTATATTTCGGTTCCGGAGTTTCCGCGGCGTCCGTTAGGGAAACCGCCGTCGGATGGTTTACCGAAACGACGGCTCCCGCGGAGTTGATTTTCGCCGCCGGCGGCTCGATTTACGAAAGCGTGGCGGCCGCCGCGTCGGACGTAAACGCGCTGAACGCGGGCGCGGCTAAAAAGACGGTCATAGCATCGGATACGGACAGAAGCGGCGCGTCGGACGCGATTCTGACCTCCGCGGTCAAGGGCGTTAAGCGCGCGACGGCGTATATGCTGAAAGTTCGGTATGAAAGCGAATTCCCCGGAGGAAAGCTTGTGCCGGCTTTGGGCGCGGTGATAGACGGCACGATAGGGTTATCTCAGAGCAAATGGTCTTTTAAGAATTTCACCGCCGCCGAATACGACGGCATTATCCGTGACATGAAAAGCAATAACATAAACGTCAGATCCGATTGGCAGACTTTTAAGCCCGCTCAGCTCAGCACCTTGGATTCCCCCAACGTAACGGTCATATACCGCGTTTAAGACGCGTTTTAAGAACGGTAAACCTCGTTTACGGTTAAATAAAGAAAATTTCAAGTATGGTTTCACTTTATCTTTTTGCGGGATATATACGGGATGGTGAGTAACGTTTCGCAAGGCAGATTTTATGAATGATAAACCCGGCACAATTAAGGACGGCTTCGCATCGTCATTTTTTCAGAACGTATACGAGGTCGTGCGGGGCATTCCGCGAGGACAGGTTCTGAGTTACGGTCAAATAGCGGCGCTTGCCGGAAAGCCGCGCGCGGCGCGCGGAGTCGGTTGGGCTCTGCACGTCAATCCCGATCCCGAACACATCCCCTGCCACCGCGCGGTTTATAAAGACGGCGGGCTGTGCAAAGGCTTCGCGTTCGGCGGAGAGGACGAACAGCGGGCGCGTTTAGAGGCGGAGGGCGTAACGTTTAATGACGACGGCAGGATTGATATGCAAAAACATAACCTTTTCGGATACAGATAAGGTTTTTTATGCAAAGACGGCTTTTTCGGATATTAAATAAAGGTTTAAGAGCCGTGTGAAGAAATATTCGTTTTAATTTTTTTAAGGAGCGCGAGGTTTAATCGACAAAAACAGGGACTGCGGGACAGACGCGCAAAAACGGCTCACGTACATATAAATAAAGCTTTGCAGGCAAAAACATAACCCTTTCGGATATAAGGCTTTCAAGACTTAAAAAAGCCCAGTCAATTCAGCGGTTTTAAAAAACACCCGGTTTGATTGGTAAAAACGCGGACGATACGCCGTGTTTTTTTAATTTTTTGCCGCGTTAAGCATTATTTTTATCGCGCAGACGTATTTGTCCCGCATAATAAATTGACTTTATATATCTTTAGATATAAAATATATAGACTGGGAAAATAATGCGGCGTACACGGATTTAAGACGGGTAATTCGCCCGCGCGGCAATCTCCGAAATCGGAGCGAACGCGGCGCCGCATCCGAGAATGAAATAATGTATGCGGATTCAGCGCGGATATTCGCGCGGTTCGCATAAGAGAGCGGATATGGACTTTAAGAAGATAGAAAAAAAGTGGCAAAAAAGATGGAAGGACGATAACGCGTATAAATTTAACCGCGAAAGAGCGGACGAGAAAAAGTACGTGCTTGAAATGTTCTCCTATCCCTCCGGCGCAAAGCTGCATATAGGTCATTGGTACAACTACGGCTTATCGGACAGCTACGCGCGCTTTAAGAGAATGCAGGGCTTCGAGGTGTTTCATCCCATGGGTTTCGACGCATTCGGTCTGCCCGCGGAAAACTACGCCCTTAAGACGGGGATTCATCCTAAGGACAGCACGTTCAAGAACATCCGAACGATGGAAAAGCAGCTTAAGGCGATCGGCGCGACATACGATTGGGATTACGAGGTAATAACCGCCGATCCGAAGTATTACCGCTGGACGCAATGGATATTTTTGCAGCTGCTGAAAAAAGGGCTTGCGTACCGCAAGGAAGCCCCTGTCAACTGGTGTCCGTCCTGTCAGACGGTGCTTGCCAACGAACAGGTAAAGGACGGCTGCTGCGAGCGCTGCGGCGCCGTCGTGGTGCGCAAAAATTTGACGCAATGGTTCTTTAGGATAACCGAATACGCCGAGGAACTCCTCTCCGGGCTTGACGGGCTTGACTGGCCGGAAAAGACAAAGCTTATGCAAAAAAATTGGATAGGCAAATCCTACGGCGGCGAAATAGAATTCTCGACGACAGGCGGTCAGTCATTTAAGGTGTTCACCACGCGCGCGGATACGCTTTTCGGCGTCAGCTACGTGGTGCTTGCGCCGGAGCATCCTCTCGTCAAGGAACTGACGACGGCGGAAGCCGCGGCGGCGGTCGCGGAATATACGGCCGAAACGGGTAAGGTCGCGGAAATAGACCGCTTGTCAACCGCGCGCGAAAAGAGCGGCGTTTTCACGGGAGCGTATGCGATAAATCCCGTCAACGGACGCAAGGTTCCCGTTTATATAGCGGACTACGTGCTCGCGAGCTACGGCACGGGCGCGGTTATGGGCGTTCCCGCGCACGACGAGCGTGATTTTGTGTTCGCCGGGAAATACGGTCTGCCTATAGAACGCGTGGTTAAGTCGGCGGACGGAAGCTCGGACGACCTACCGTTCGTGGAATACGGCGTCAACGTAAACAGCGGCAAATTCGACGGGCTGACCACGGCGGAAGCGAAAATCGCCATAGTGGAAGAGCTTCAAAAAAGCGGCAAAGGGGAGCTTAAGACCAACTACCGTCTGCGCGACTGGCTTGTCAGCCGTCAGCGTTATTGGGGGGCGCCTATACCCGTCATTCATTGCCCGCACTGCGGAACCGTCCCCGTTCCCGAAAAGGATTTGCCGGTGACGTTGCCTTACCGCGTCGATTTTACGCCGGACGGAAAGTCGCCTCTTTTGAAATGCGAGGAATTTATGAACGTCAAGTGTCCCGTTTGCGGCGCGCCCGCACGGCGCGACCCCGACACCCTGGACACTTTCGTGTGTTCCTCATGGTATTTCCTGCGTTATCCCGACAACAAAAACAACAAAAAAGCGTTCGACAGCGAATGGATAAATAAAATGCTACCCGTCGATAAATACATCGGCGGCGCGGAACACGCTTGTATGCATTTGCTTTACGCGCGGTTTTTCACTAAGGCGCTTAGGGATATGGGCTATCTCAGTTTCGGTGAGCCTTTCCTGTCGCTTGTGCATCAAGGCACCATTTTAGGGACGGACGGCAATAAAATGTCGAAGAGCTTAGGCAACGTTGTCTCTCCCGACGATACCGTTTCCAAATTCGGCTCGGACGCCTTACGGCTGTATCTCATGTTCGGTTTTTCGTATATCGAGGGCGGGCCGTGGAGCGAAAAGGGCATAGAATCGGCGGTTCGCTTTATGGATCGCGCGGAACGGCTGATATTGAAGTCCAAGGACGCCGATTGTTCAAAAACCGAATACGGCAAAGACGAAAAGGAACTTAACTTTGTCAGGCATTCCGCGATAAAAAGCGTCACGCGCGATATGGAGGCGTTCGGCTTCAACACCGCGGTGGCGCGCCTGATGGAACTTACAAACGCGCTTTACGCTTACGACAATCGAAACCCCGCGCAAAAGCATCCCGTGTTCAAGGATACGCTTTTTGACCTTATTCTTTTGCTTGCGCCCATGACGCCGCATTTCGCGGAGGAACTGAACGAGATTATGGGCGGCACGGTGTCTCTGTTTAAACAGCCCTACCCCAAAGCGGATGAAAGCGCGTTGGCGTTGGACGAAGTCGAGATAGCCGTGCAGATAAACAACCGCGTAAAAATAAGGCTTAACGTCGCGTCCGACCTAGATGAAAACGGCGTAAGAGAATTCGCGCTCGCTTCTCCTCAAGTAAAAGAGCTTATAGGCGGCGCCGCGGTGAAAAAGATCATAGTGGTGCCTAAACGCTTAATAAACATTATACTGTAAAAAGGCGGGGCGCCGCAAACACGCGGGGACTTTGCGACGGGGGCGCGCGTAAGCGCAAGAAAGGCAGGCAAGATGCTTAACCGCAAGTACGCATGGCTTTATGACCGAAGTACGGTAAAAAGACCGCCGCCGCGGCTGAACGCTTAATAAACATTGCGCCGTAAAAAAACGGATGCGCCGTATATCGGAGGCTCTCGGTTTTATGACCGAAGTACGGTAAAAAGACCGCCGCCGCCGCTGAACACTTAATAAACATTGCGCCGTAAAAAAACGGACGCATCGTATATCGGAGGCTCTCGGTTTTATGACCGAAGTACAACGCAAAAGACCGCCGCCGCTGAACGCTTAATAAACGCTGCGCCGTAAAAAAACGGATGCATCGTATATCGGAGGCTCCCGGTTTTGGGAGCGCGGCGCAAGAGACCGCCGCGGCACGTAAACGCCCGATAAACATCATACCGCAAAAGAACGTCCGCCCGTAAATAAAATGTACGCGGCGCGGACCGAACATAAAAAGGAACGCCGCGCGTTCTTAAAAAACAGGAGAAACCATTCATGTTAGATATCAATCTTATAAGAAACGACGCGGACGCCGTAGCGAAGGCCCTCGCAAAAAAAGGCTGCTCCGTGGATTTTACGGAGCTTTTGCAGAAAGACGCGGCAAGGCGCGCGCTTCTTTCCGAAATCGAGACGATGAAAGCGAAGCGCAACAAGGTGTCCGGGGAGATTCCGAAGCTTAAGAAGAGCGGGCAGCCCGTGGACGCGATTTTTGAGGAAATGCGCGAGTTAGGCGACCGCATAGCCGACGGCGACAAGCAAATAGATATATTGACGGAGACCATAAACGATTTTCTGCTCCGTCTGCCCAATATGCCCGATCCCGATTTGCTGTCCGGCGAAAAAGAGAACAACGAGGTCGTCCTTGTCGGCGGCAAAAAGCCGGAGTTCGGTTTCCCCGTGAAAAATCACGTGGACATCTGCACATCCCTCGGTCTTATCGACTATGACCGCGGCGCGAAGTTGTCCGGCAGCGGCTACTGGATTTACCGCGGTTTAGGCGCGAAAATCGAATGGGCGTTGCTTAATTATTTCATCGAGAACCATTTAAAGGACGGCTACGAATTTATTCTGCCGCCGCATATGTTGGGTTATAACTGCGGCTTGGGCGCGGGACAGTTTCCTAAGTTCGCCGACGAGGTTTATTGGATAGATAACGGCGAAAGCGACAGAAAAAAAGGAAGTTTCCTTCTCCCCACCGCGGAAACCGCTCTCGTCAACCTCTATTCGGGAGAAATAATCGACGGAGCGAAGCTGCCCATGAAAATGTTCGGCTACACGCCCTGTTACCGCAAGGAGGCGGGCAGTTACCGCTCCGAGGAACGCGGCATGATAAGGGGACACCAGTTCAATAAGGTGGAAATGGTTCAATACGCGCATCCCGATAAATCAGCGGAGGCGTTTGAGGAGCTTGTAAATAAAGCCGCCGCGCTTGTAGAGGGCTTAGGTCTGCATTACCGCGTGAGCAAGCTTGCGGCGGGCGACTGCAGCGCGTCGATGGCGCGCACCTATGACGTGGAAGTATGGATTCCCAGCATGGAAATCTACAAGGAGGTCAGTTCGGTATCCAACGCCAACGACTATCAGGCGCGCCGAAGCAACACCCGTTTCCGCGATACCGCGACGGGAAAGACACAGTACGTGCATACGCTTAACGGCTCCGGGCTTGCGACAAGCCGTCTTATACCCGCCATTGTGGAGCAATTCCAAAAGGCGGACGGCACTTTTGAGATTCCCGCCGCCTTGAAAAAATATATGTTCTGATTCCGCAATAAAGAAATCGCATAAAGAGAACCGGGCGGGGCATATATGCCGGACGCGCGGGGATCGGCATTATTCGCACCGGCGGCGAACGGGGCAACGAAACAAAAAACGCGGCGCGGGGCGGAACGCTCTTACAAAAGAAATCGCATAAAGAGAACCGAGCGGGGCATATATGCCGGACGCGCGGGGATCGGCATTATTCGTACCGGCGGCGAACGGAGCAACGAAACAAAAAACGCGGCGCGGGGGCGGAACGCTCTTAACAAAAGAAATCGCATAAAGAGAACTAAGCGGGGCATATATGCCGGACGAGCAGAAATTGGCATGTCCGCACTGCGGGGCAAAGGACGGAATAACAAGACAAAGCAACGGCGAGTGCAGTTGTTTGTATTGCAGATTAACTTTCTTTGTCGAAACCGCCGAAAACGCCTACGAAGAGGTCTATAAAGCGCTTGACGCTCAAAAGCAGGATACTCTTAATCATGCCTATACGGCGCTGTGGAATGCGTTAAAGCCGCTTCACCCCGATAACGGTAACGTTGTAAGCTGCGCACAAAGGATAATAGAATTTGACGCGGACCATCTATTCGCCAACCTGTATCAAACCGTTTTTGCGGATTCGAATATAGAGGAAATCCGCTTCTTTTTGAAAAAAGCGCAGGTTACGAATGCCGCGGCGGAAACTTGCGTTAAGGTTGCGGAATGCTTTATAAAGTATTTTAAACTGTCCTATTACGACGATTTAAAGGCTTACATAACCGCCGCGATTGTTCCGAAAGACGAAGCTAAGGGTGAAGCGCTCTTAATCGATTTGGAAAAACGCTTTAAGGACGAAAGCGACGGCGTGTTTGACTGCAAGCTGGCGCGGGACGCGTTTGTTTCCTATAAATCGGAGGAGAAAACCGCACGGTGAATTCAAAGACATGATAGGCAACGTTTGGTGGTGGTTGCGTAACCGCGGTTCGGGCGGCGCCTCTTGTGCGGCTTGCGTCCACGACCTCGGCGACGTAGACGGCGACGGCAATTGCGGTGATTCCCGTGGGGCGGTTTGGCGCGGGGGGTCCGTTAATACAATCAAAACGCATGAGGTAACGCGGTGAAATTTTATTTGGATATGCTGAAAAAGGACGAGAAAGTGTCGCTTTCTCTTCGCGGGCTTTATGAAAAGTGCGGCTACAAGAAGTACCGCATGTCCCGTTTCGAGGAGTTTTCTCTCTATGCCGAAAATAAGAATTTTTTGGGTACGGAGAGGATTTTGACATTCAACGACGTAGACGGTAAACTGTTGGCGCTTAAACCCGACGTGACGTTATCCATAGTTAAGAATACCAAAGCGACGCGGTTAAACGCCGAAAAGTTTTATTATATCGAAAACGTATACCGTTTTTCTCCTCAAAGCAAATCGTTTAAGGAAATCAGTCAGATGGGCTTGGAATTGCTTGGGGATATAGGCGCGTTCGAGGTCGCGGAGGTTGTTTTGCTGGCTCTCAGAAGTCTGAACGAAATCGACGGCGATTTTGTGTTGGATCTGTCTCACACCGGTTTTCTGAAAGGACTGTTCGACGCGTTTAAGCTTCTTCCGTCGGCGGTTTCGGAAATTACCGCTTGTATAAGCGCGAAAAATCCCCACGACCTTAAAACGGTTTGCGAAAAGCACGGCTTGACGCCGGAGAATGCGGACACGGTCGCTAAAACGGCGCTGCTGTCCGGACCTGCCGAGCAAACATTGAAAGCCGCGCGCGGTTTGTGCCGTAACCAATGCAGGAAGACCGCCGTTCGCGAGCTTTCCGAGTGCATAGACATAGTGCGCGCGGATTCTCTGGGTAAAAACGCGCGCGTTGACTTTTCCATCATAAACGACCTGAACTATTACGGCGGTCCGATTTTTCAGGGTTACGTGCCGCGCGTGCCGCGCCACGTGCTTTCCGGCGGCAGATACGACAATCTCCTGAAGCGCTTTTCGTTTGATTTAGGCGCCGTGGGTTTCGCGCTCTATTTAGACGAACTCGCGGGAGCTTACCCCTCCGAGCCGTTCTCCGTGGACGCGGTAATTTTATACGACGGCACCGAAACCGGCGCAAAGCTGTATCGTGAGGCGGTGAAGCTCTTAGACGACGGCGGGAGCTTTTGGATAGGCAAGGAGCCGCCCGCGGACATAACTTACAAGCGGATATGCCGACTGTCGGGCGATCGCCTGAAGGAGGAGAACGATGTTTAGTATCGCTTTACCTAAGGGACGTTTGGGCGAAAGGGTTTACAAACGGATATACCGCTCATTAGGCGATCGCCTGAAGGAGGATAACGATGCTTAGTATCGCTTTACCGAAAGGCCGCTTAGGAGAAAAGGTTTACAAATTGCTGCAAACCGCGGGTTACTTCGCGGAAGGGCTGTTTGAGGACGGAAGAAAACTCATCTTTGAAAATCCGGCAATCGACGCGCGTTTCTTTTTGGTTAAGCCTTCCGACGTCGGCGTTTACGTGGAGCGCGGCGCGGCGGACGTGGGCATAGTCGGCAAGGATATCCTGCTTGAGGAAAAACCCGACGTCTACGAATTGCTTGATTTGCGTATAGGACGTTGCGACATGGCGGTCGCCGCTAAGAAAGACTTCCTTGAGGACCGCGGCAGACCTCTGCGCGTCGCGACTTCCTTCCCCAACGTAGCGAAAGATTATTTCGCATCCGTAAACCGTGAAATAGAGCTTATCGGTTTAAACGGCTCCGTGGAAATCGCGCCGTTGCTCGGCATGTCGGATGTGATCGTGGACATCGTTGAAACCGGCAAAACTCTGCGCGAGAACGGTTTGGATGTCAAAACCGTAATTATGCCTATAAGCGCGCGGCTTATTTGCAACAAAACTTCCCTTAAATTTAAAGCCGCCGCCGTAAACGGTCTTTCGGATGCGTTGGCGACCGAGGTATATAGATAGGAGTCGGAAAATCCGCACAGGCAATACGTTCGCGCGAGGTGCAACTGAAAGGCTCGACCTTTAGTCGTACATTGCATTCCGTGACGGACGGGGATTAAAAATCCGCACAAGCAATACGTTCGCGCGAGGTACAACTGAAAGACTCGACCTTTATTTGTACATTGCGCGTCGCAGCGTATGGAAATTAAAAATCCGCACAGGCAATACGTCCGCGCGAGGTACAGTTGAGGGACAAAACGACCTTATTTGTACATTGCGCGTCGCAACGGACGGGGATTAAAAATCTATGCAAGCGAGGCAGCCGCGAATCAAAATAAAGTTGCGGGGACTAATCATCCCTCGGAGCGTGTCGGTTGCCGAATCGGGTCAATATTTCGGAGAAACGAATACGGCGTAAGAGACAGGAGTACAATATCGGATGCTGAGGATAATAAGGGCGGCGGATTGCCGCAAGGAAGATATATTAACGCGCGAGGTAAAGGACGACCCCGCCGTAGAGTCCGTGGTTCGGCGCGTGCTGTCCGATATAAGGGCGCGCGGCGACGAGGCGCTGCGCGAGTACACCTTGAAATTCGACAAGGCGGATTTGAGTTCTTTTGCGGTGACTGAAAATGAGATAAAAACCGCCTATGCCGCCGTTGACGGCGAATTCAAAAAAACGCTCAAAATCGCAGCCGCCAACATAAAGCAATATCACAAAAAACAGCTTCAAAAGGGCTACGAAATCAAACGCGCGGACGGCGCGGTGTTAGGTCGCACGGTAACCCCTATCGGACGCGTCGGCGTATATGTGCCGGGAGGAACGGCCGCTTATCCGTCAACCGTACTTATGGACGTCGTGCCGGCGGTCGTCGCCGGCGTACCCGAAATATATATGGCTACGCCTCCCGATGCGAACGGTCGGATAAAGGATGAGATTTTGGCGGCGGCAAAGATCGCCGGCGTGACGAAAATCTTCAAGATGGGCGGCGCGCAAGCCGTCGCGGCGTTCGCCTACGGTACGGAAACGATCCCAAAAGTCGATAAAATCGCGGGGCCGGGTAACGTGTATGTGGCGACGGCGAAAAAGCTT
>JAITEJ010000070.1 GCA_031282095.1 Clostridiales bacterium | reverse complement strand
ATTTCCGTGCCGCGCTTGGCGAGAAGATTGTGCGAAACGGGAAGGCGCAGACTTCTTACGATGTAGAAGCGGTGCTTTTTCATAAGGTCGTAAACTTCGTTTACCGAACCTACGGTGCTGTTTTCTATCGGCAGAACGCCGTATTCGCAAAGCCCTTTTTCCACCGCGTTGAACACCCCGTCAAAGCTTTTAAAGTAGGTTATATCGGAGATGACGAACAGCTTTTCGGCGGCTATTGAGGAAAACGCGCCGTCCACGCCTTGGCACGCCACACTCGCGCTCACCGGAAAGGGTCTGTCGGCGGCGCTCAGCGCCGTTTCCAACGCCGTGTCAAGTCCGTGTTTCAGGAAGCGGCTTTGGTATGCCTTGCTCGTCTCGATAAGCGTATCGAAAAGCTGCTTCACGTACGCCTTGAGTTCGACGGGAAAGGCTTTTGCGACACGGTTTATGATTTCCTTTTCGCGCGCTCGGTCATATATCTGAACGCCGTTATCCGCCTTAAACAGGCCTATTTCCTTGGCAAGTTCCATACGCGCGCGGTAAAGCTCGGCTATTTTATCGTCGATAGCGTCTAATTTAAGACGGTAGTCCTCAATCATATTTTTATCTCCTTGTAAGCGGATGAACCGCGTTTGTTTTTATATTTATAAGAACGGCGGAAATCTCTTCATGCGTTCGCCGTATTTTTTGTTTTACCGTCGTCATAAAAGACATACGTACGGACTCCCGCGCTCGAATACCTGCGAGGCGTTCCCGTCAATCGGTCGTCGTCATAAAAGATACGCGTACAAACCTTCGCCGCAACGCTAAACACCGTGAAAAACGGAAAAAATGCTCCGACTGCCCTAGAGCAACGGCGCCGAACATACCGTAACCGAAAGATCCGACGTTTAGTTTGCGACCGCTATTCCCTTGCGCGGATTTCAGTGGGGATAAATCGTTACGCTTCACCACAAGTCGCTCTTCCTTTGCGCGGATTTCAGTGGGGATAAATCGTTACGCTATACCCCATGTCGCTATTCCCTTGCGCGGATTTTAAGCGGCGGCAAAATAACCTTTATACTTTCTCCTCGGCAAGCAGTACCCCGTACACCGCAATCGCCGCCGCCGCCTCAACGCACACCGCCGCGCGGAGAACTATACAACAATCATGACGTCCCCTTATGACAAGCTCCTCGTTTAATCCCGTGGACAGATTTACGCTTTTTTGCGGAACTGATACGGACGGCGTAGGTTTGAACGCCGCGCGGAACAATATGGGCGCGCCCGATGAAATTCCGCCGTATATACCGCCGCAATTGTTGCTAACTTGTATAACGCCGCCGTCCTCGCCGGCGGTGTAGCCGTCGTTGACCGCGCTGCCCTTCGCCGAGGCGAAACCGAAACCCAGACCGAACTCCAGACCCTTGACCGCGGGAACGGCGAAAACCGTCTGCGCCACGACCCCCTCTATGCCGTCGAAGAGCGCGCCGCCCGCGCCCGCCGGCATACCGTATATTACGCATTCGACCGCGCCGCCGACGGAGTCTCCGGCCGCCGCCGCCGCGCGTAACATCTCGCGCATTTCTTCCTTTACTTCCTCGGACGCCCAAACGGGAAATCCGGTGCCTTGAACCGCGCGAATCTCCTCTAAGGAAGGAACGCCGCTTAAATAAGAACGGCCTTTTATTCCGCCTATTTCCGAAACATACGCCGCCGTTTCTATGCCTGAGCGCGACAGTATCTGCGAAGCTATGCCGCCGGCTATACAAAGGGGAAGCGTCATGCGTCCGGAAAATCTCCCGCCGCCGGACGGAATGTCGCCGTATTTGATGTAGGAACAATAATCGGCGTGCGACGGACGCGGTACGGTCTTGATTTTCTCATAGTCGGATTTTTTCACGTTCGAATTTTTAACACGCGCGCATATAACTCCGCCGTCGGTCACGCCGCCGCTTATGCCCGATATTATCTCTACGAAATCGCTCTCGCGGCGTGGGGTGGAAAACTCATTGCGCGCGCTACTCCGTCTGTCGACGAAACGTTGTAAAACGGCGGCGTCTACGGACTCTCCGGACGGCACGCCGTATATGCGCACGCCTATTTCCTCAGAGTGCGATTCGCCGTATATTTCGATCTTCAATTTACCTTTCATACTCAATTTTATGTTTATCGGCTTATTCCGTAGGTTTAAACGTATTTGCGTTTTATCGCGTACTTTACATGGATCAGTCCGGCGCGGCTGATTTTACGTTCGTTTAAGGATTTTCTATAGTTATATCCGCGCCTAAAGCCTTCATCATATCAAAAAACCCGGGGTAGGATTTATTTACGGCTTCCGCTCCGATTATCGTAGTTTCGCCCTCTGCGGCAAGCGCCGCCACTGCCGCCGACATTACCATCCGATGGTCGTTATGCGAGTTTAACACAGCTCCTTTCAGTTTTACGCCGCCTTCTATGTACAGCGCGCCGCCCTTAACCTCGCCGTCATAGCGAACTCTGCCGCCCATTGCCGTGAGATTTTCGGTTATCGCCGCCAGTCTGTCGCTTTCCTTTTCGCGCAGACGGTTTACGCCTGTGATTTTGCTTGTTCCCTCGGCGTTCGCCGCAAGCACGGCGAGAACGGGTATCATATCGGGAATATTTTCCGCATCCGTAACGAAAGCCTTCAAACGCGACGGCTTTACGACCGTTGCGCGGCGGTATTCCGAAAACGACCCTTCCGTTTCGACGACCGCCCCCGCCGAACGCAGTATGTCCTTGATGCGAATATCGCCTTGCGCCGAATCCGAGGTGTTCAGAACGACTACGCCTTTGTCCGTCCCCGCGATTGCCCCCGCGACCAACGGAAACGCCGCGTTCGACCAATCGGCTTCCACGGAAAGCGCCGCCGAGCGGTATCCGCAGCCGTTTCGCACTGTAAATACGTTGTTTTCGGCTTCGACCGCGACGCCGAAATGTGACATTACCTGCCCGGTCAGAAGAATGTAGTCGGCGGACACAAGCTCCCCGGTTATCCTTATCTCGGCGCCGCCCGTCAGCGGCGAGGCAAGAAGAAGTCCCGTTATAAACTGCGAACTGACGTCACCTTTAATTTCAAACGTCCCGCCGGACAGCTTTCCTGAAAGGCTTATACCCTTACCGCCTTTTTCGACGGAAACTCCGTGGGCGTTTATCGCGCGCAAAAGATCTTCCGTAGGACGGCTCAGCAACTTTTCGGTGCCGATAATCTTGGCGTTTATTCCCAAAGCCGCGGTCACGGGAAGCATAAAACGCAGGGTGGAACCGCTTTCTCGGCAATCCGCGACGGCGTTTTGTTTCAAACTTTCCTTATCCGCCGCCTTTACGGCTACCGTGCCGCCCGTTCTCTCTAAGACAAAACCCAGAGCCGTAAGGACGCCTATGGTTGCGTTCACGTCGTCGCTGTCGTTCACGCCCCTTAATACGGATTCGCCGCCGTTAAGCGAAGCGAGCGCGGCGCAGATCAAAGCGCGGTGCGCAAAGGATTTGGATGTTATTACCTCCGTCGCGCCGGACACAAATCCCGGCTTAACAATCGCATTCATGCGAAAAACTCCTTATTTTCAATAGATAAATTCCCTTCGGCATAACCGTACGCGTATAACCGGTATTATAACCGATGAGGTGTTTTAAGCGAAAAATTCCTTTAATACCGACGTTTCCACAGAGATATACGAGCATTTTCCTACGGCGTTTACGATCACAAGGCTTATCCTTGCCCCCGCGCGCTTTTTATCGTGTATCATCTCGCGGATGAGATCGGAGGTTTTGTAACCGAAGTCGCCGCCTAAGCCGTATTTATCCATAAGCGCGGCTATGCGCGCGCACTCGGACGCCTGCAAAAAGCCGCGTCTCACGCACGCTTCCGACATAAACCTTAAGCCGGATGCCACCGCCAGTCCGTGAGGCGCCGTATAGCGGCTCAATTTCTCGATCGAGTGGGCGACAGTATGCCCCAGGTTCAGCAGCTTACGTACTCCGTGTTCCCGTTCGTCCGCTTCCACGACGTCGCGCTTATAGCCGACGCAAAGTTCCGTGAAACGCGCCGCGTTGTCCTCCGTAAACCCGGATTTCAAAATATCAAAAATCTCACCGCCGTCTAAAACCGCGTATTTTATGCCCTCGCCTATGCCGTTCAACAGTTGAACGTCGGGCAGGGTTTTAAAGACAGCCGTATCCGTGAACACCAGCTCGGGTTGATTGAACAGACCCGCCAAATTCTTGCCGGAACGCAAATTCACCCCGGTTTTGCCGCCGACGGAGGAATCTATCGCCGCAAGCAACGTGGTGGGAACCTGCGCATACCTTATGCCGCGCATATATATGCCGGCGGCAAAACCCGCCGTATCCCCCGTTACGCCGCCGCCTAAGGCAAGCACGAGACTTGCCCGTGAAAGACCTCCTTTCGCGAAATCCTCGGTAATCTTGGCGACCGTGGACATAGTTTTGTTTTTTTCTCCGCTTTTAAATACCGTTTTGATTGTTTTAAGTCCGCTTTCGCGCAGCGATCTTTCCGCGACGTCCGAATATAACGCGTCCACGTTGTCGTCGGCGACTATGGCGACCTTGTCAATATTTCCTAAATCCGCGACGTATTTTCCCACGTGAGGAAGTATTCCCCGTCCTATCACTACGTCGTAATTCTTTGAAGCCGCGACTTTTACGGTAATAATTTCATCGTTCATAGTTTTTTTATTCCTCTCGTTTTCCTTCGATGCGGGCGGAAAGCTTTTGTCTTCTGTTGCTCTCAACCCGTACCTTCATATCGCTGCCTTCCGTAAGCAAACGCTTCAATTCCCCGGCGTCGCCTTCCGCGAGTGCATTTCGATACTCGTTTATGCGCGCGGCGAATATATCAAGATTTTCTATCAGATTGCCTCTGTTTTCCAACAGCAGTTCCGTCCACATATCCGGGTTCAGCCGCGCCACTCTGGTCATGTCGCGAAAACTGCCCGCCGAAAAGCCGTAATGCTCGGCGGCGATATCGTTTTTGATATACGCGCCGGACACTATGTGCGCCAACTGCGACGTGTATGATATTATTCTGTCGTGTTCCTCCGCGGTTGTGATAACCGCGCCCTCGCAACCAAAATCCAAAAACAATCGCTTCACCGACGACAGCGCCTCTATGGGAGCGCCGAGCGGCACCAACAGCACCGTACTGTTTTCAAATAGTCCCGGCGTGGAATGCGCGACGCCGGAGAACTCCCGTCCCGCCATCGGATGCGCTCCGAAAAAGTGTAAATCATCTCGTTTCTCGGACATTTTGCGCATTATGGCCACGGCGCCGCGTTTATTGCCGCCGCTGTCCAATACAATCGCGCCGCTTTTCAAAAGAGGCAGAAACACGGCGACGGCGCTTTCAAACGCCGACGGATATACCGCGGAAATAAGAACGTCCAGTTCCGTCGCGTTCTCCGCGGTCAGCTCCTCATCGTATGCGTTAAGCAACGCGCCTTTCAGCATAGCCGCCGAGTCGTTGTCGCAAGCGAAAACCGTGTGCCGCGTTTTCTTCTTTATCGCGCGCCCGAGTGAACCGCCTATTAAGCCCAACCCTATTATTCCTATTTTCATGTCCATATGTTCGTCGCGGTCGCGCCGTTTCCGTTTTGCGCTTATTCTCAAGCCGACGGCTGCTTGTATGAAACGCGTAATTGTGCCTACCGCTAAAAAATACGCTTGCCCACTATATCCGTCAACGGCTTTATTTTTGCCATGAGATCCGCGAACTGCTCCGGCTTCAGCGACTGCGCGCCGTCTGATTTGGCGTGCATCGGATCGTTATGCACCTCGATTATAAGTCCGTCGCAACCGACGCCCACCGAGGCGAGAGATAGCGGCGGCACAAGGCGGGAAAGCCCTGACGCATGTGACGGATCGACTATTACGGGCAAGTGAGTCAGCTCCCGTACAACCGGAATCGCCGACAAATCAAGAGTATTCCTTGTGTACGGCTCGAAAGTCCTGATGCCGCGTTCGCAGAGTATGATTTCCGAATTACCGCCTGCCATGATATATTCCGCGCTCATAAGCCATTCCTCGATAGTGGCGGCAAGCCCGCGTTTCAAAAGAACCGGCTTTTTAGTGCGTCCGAGCTCCTTCAGAAGTTCGAAGTTCTGCATGTTGCGCGCGCCTATCTGAATTATGTCCACGTCGCGGAACAGATCAAGGTGACGCACGTCGACTATCTCTGTGATAATCGGCATCCCCGTCGCCTCTCGCGCCTTGAACAGCAAGTCAAGCCCGCTGCCGCCTAAACCCTGAAAGGAATAGGGGCTTGAACGCGGTTTGAAGGCTCCTCCTCTCAAAATCGTCGCTCCCGCCGCTTTTACCGCCCGCGCGATGCCGATAATCTGTTCATCCGATTCCACCGAACACGGTCCCGCTATAACCTGAAAATAACCGCCGCCGAACTTACAGCCGTTTACATCCACCACCGTATCCTGCGGATGAAACTTGCGGTTGACGTTCTTAAAAGGCTCTTGAATGCGCTTTACGCCCTCAACTATGTCCAGCGAGGCTATAAGCTCCATGTCCACCTTAGAGGTGTCGCCTATAAGCCCCAACACCGTTGAGCTTTCGCCCTTGCTGACGTTGACCGCAAGTCCGAGACTTTTAATCCACTTGATTAGGTTGTTTACCTGTTTTTCTTCCTGGTTGTTCTTGATTATTACTATCATATTTTTTGCACCTCTTTGCCGCCGTGCCGCGTTTGAGTATAGATTTCCGATAAGATAAAAGCTTACCAGCCGCTTTTCGTTTGTCCATGCTTTATGCGGCTGTAAATAAAAAAACCGCCCATGCAGGCGGCTCTGACTTTCTCTCTGTTACTTCGCTTAAAACCGCACGAAAATATTACGCCCTAAAGGTCGTAAAGTAAAAGTACGCGTAAAAAGCAAAGTTCTTTTTCATAAGGTTTGTTCTCTCGGTCGGAGTTGCGCCGCTCCCGTCGTCCGCCGATTCGGATTAAATCCGCAAGGGGTACAGGAAACGCTTCTCAAAACACCGTTTTATATGTGTATTGTATTTCACAATCGCCCGATTGTCAAGTGTTAATTTGAAAATTTACGGCGTTTTGAGAAATTTTTGCTTACGCCTCCTGAAAAGCTTAAAGGAGCGCGGTATTATGCATATTATCAAACCGTAGGTTGTTGTATGTCATTGTTTGAAATTGTATGGACTATTGCCGGCATTATTGTATGGACTATTGCGGCATTGCGGGATTAAATTTTCTCTTATCTTTTATTTACCGTCATTGTTCCTATGGCGAGAGTAAATATAACTCAATTAAAGATAGATTCGTTTAATAAAGGCTTAGATTGTCGCCGCCGGCGATTGACTTAATAAAAGCCTTATTAATCGTTATCGGAGATTGAGTTAAGAAAAATCCGCGGCATAGTTTCATACGCTTGTAAATCGCTTGAAAAAAAACGCGGCATAGT
>JAITEJ010000057.1 GCA_031282095.1 Clostridiales bacterium | reverse complement strand
ATAAAAATGTAAATCTTTAAATTCGGCTTTAAGGTCACCGCAAAAGCGATGTCGTTTTCAAGAAGCGTTGCTCTGTCCGCTACTCCCCCGAACGGAACTTTCAGCCGCCGATTCCGTATCTCTGTCGGGCTTTCCAAAGGGACGAGGTTTTCTGTCGCCTTAAATTATATTATATAATAGCTGTAATTTCCGTTGATGTCAAGCGTTTTATTAAACACCGAGAGCGCACAAAAAGCAATAATAGTCAGTTATAGGAAGTTGGCGAGATTCGGCGGCACGCCGCGGCATTTGTGCAGATGACAGTTTGCCGAATGCGACTTATTTTTAAAGGATATGCGGCGGTCTTGTTTATATTTCTAATTTGTCGTACTCGTCCGCCTGCGCTTTAGGAACGGTTATGTCCGTTCCCATATTGTTTTACCGCCGCCCATCACTCATGACATTATTTCAGTTGTTCGTTCATGAGCAAAGTATACCCGTATTACTTCCTTACTGTCCGTCGCCCGGTTTGACACGGTCAAAGCCTCGGACAAAATCATTTGTTCGGACGGAATGGTTTATACACACATATTTTTACCTTTTCGCATATATACTAAGGGTGATGTGGTCGTGTGCAGTCAGTATTGATAAGGAATTACAGTCGGAATTCGGTTTCCTTATCGCCGAATTCCGCAGGATCAAAAACATTTCCTACGCGGTTGAGGACGGCGGCGGCAGGTATTTTATATATCTTGCGGCATTGTGCGAATACGGCGCGGATGCCGAGGAGCGGCTTCGCGAAATTCTGACATGTCTTTATTTGAATAAATTTAAGCTTAAATATTTCCTCGGCGGAGTTAAATACCGCAAATTGGATTTCACCGCGGTTACGCTAATTTCCTCTTTAGTGGGTTTCGACCGCGAATTTGAAGAAGCCGTCTGCCGCCGCGCACTCGTCGACGCAAGCGACTACTCCGTGGACGGCATATACGAATTCCGTCTCAAACAGTTACGCGAAAATTGGGATGAGCTGACCGAGCTGTGCAATAATCTCATTGCGGTTACGGACAGCGACGAGGATATCTTCGGCATGGCGGCGTTCATGTCTTCGTCTGCGAATTCCTCCGCCCGCATTACCGTTAAAAAAGGCGGGGACGGACGCGCCGCCCTCTTCCGCGATTCTTCGCACATTCCTCTAGACACCGAAGAGATATTCGGAGAACGCGAATTTGATCTGCTACACCGCATTATACTTGAACACCCGAAGGAAGTAAACTACGAACGCTCCGCCGTTTCGCGCGAATTTACGGAATGCTTGAAACAAATATCCTTTGCCGTTCCGTCCGAAGAGATTTTGCCGCTGTAACTGTTGTTTAAATCCGTCTTTTTATTTTTTTTCTCTTAAGGCATCCCGATTATCTCTCAGAATCAACACCGCGCGCGTAAGATATTCCTCACTTTGAGCGAGAAGTTTGTCCACATTATACATTGCCTCACGCTCCTTTTCGGCGCACAGTTCTAATGCGTCTGCTTTGATTTTATCCGCTTCTTCCCGCGCTTTTTGCAATATTCCGCCTTCTTCAACCCTACGTTCCGCATACTCCTCCGCCTTAGCCGCCGTCTTTTCGGCGTAATCCAACGCATCCTTTCGTATGCGCGCGGCATCGTCCACTATCCGCACCGCTTCGCTCAGCACGGAAGGCAGACTTGTTCTTATCCTTTCTATCAATGACAAAAACGAACGACGGTCAATCACTACGTCGGTTTGCGAAAACGCCGCTTTTTTTGCTCTGTATACTTCCGCTTCAAGTTCGTTTATAAGTTCCTCTATTCGCTCCGTCATATCCGTTTTCTCCTTACGGGTTTTTCTTTTAAAATAATATTTCGGTATTCATCTACGCTAACGCTTTGTTTTGTCGTACTTTGTGCCGCGAAACCGTTTTCAGCACGTTTTGAAATTATACGGCGTCCGCAACAAGAAACTGTCGAGAACAGCTCCCGGCGTATTCCCGATTATTTACCGTCATCGATAACAGAATCCGCAAACGGTCAAAACTGCAAAACGGCGGCATCCGGGCGGAGTCCTGAGTTTGTTTTTCGCTGCGGCTTATAAATTACGAACAATAAAAAGACTCGCCGGAAACGGACAACGCCGCTGCCGTGTTTATTTCCCGTTGCTTCAAAGGCTAATCAAACGGTGAGAGACGGCCGTAAGCAAATACGCGGCGTCCGCACGGCTATTTACAGTCACGGATATCGGATGCTACGGGTTCGGGTAAGCCCGCATAATCGCCGCGGCTTAAACCTTCCCGCACCGCCGTTGAGGACAGCCCTTTAAGTTCGTCGGGCGCGTATAATATAAAAGTTTCCACGCCGCCGTTTTCTTCATTCCAACGCGCCATTTTTTCCTCGTATTCAAAATCCTCTTCGTTGCGTACTCCCCGCACTATGACGCCGCCGCCGTTCATATTTATATAGTCTACGGCAAGTCCGCGATATTTTGCGACCATCACGTTTTCCATGCCGTCGGTTGCCGCGCCAATGAACCTAAGTCTGTTTTCCAATGAGAATTTACAAATTTTTTCGGGATTTATCAGCACCAAAACCACCGCGTTTCCGAACAGCTTTAGAGACTCGCGTATTAAAAAAAGATGCCCGTCCGTGATAGGATCAAAAGTTCCCGTTACATATGCCGTCGT
>JAITEJ010000017.1 GCA_031282095.1 Clostridiales bacterium | reverse complement strand
TTTGACTATTGAGTTGCCCTTAGCGTGAAATCTGATCGCCAATATCTTGTATTCTCTTGCATATCCCATATTATCAGTATATCATATCATTAACTAAATGTAAACTGTTTGGCTATAGTATTTGCAAAATAGCTTGATACGATACATTATTGTATCTCAACAATTATAATATAACATACGCAATTCGCGCTTGTCAATAATTTTTAAAAATTTTTGCGAAAAAATTTTTTATCTGTCCGCCGGATGGCGTGAAGAGGAAATTACAATGCGGACAATTCAGCACATAAAAATATATCGGAAAATTTTTTATCTGTCCGCCGGATAGCGTGAAGAGGAAATTACAGTGCGGACAATTCAGCGCATAAAAATATATCGGAAAAATTTTTATCTGTCCGCCGGATAGCGCGAAGAGGAAATTACAGTGCAGACAATTCAGCGCATAAAAATATATCGGATATGCAAAGCGGAAAAGAAAGTTCTGTATTTTGGGCATACCCTGCGTCTGCTCCGCGCCAATTCTTCAGATATAAACACGCATTTTTAATCAAATTGATTTATATAGGTATTTGTCGTAATCTTTAGACCTTCTGTACGCGGCTATCCGACTATACCGCCGTAACCGACCGGCGCGCACAACGACAATCGTCAAGAAAGATAAGCAAAAGCTTTAAGACGCGCTCGCCGTAACCGATCGGCACGCATATCGACAACCGTCAAGAAAAATAAGCAAAGGCTTGAAAACGCGCTCGTCCTTTCTTCCGAAGATACGCCCGCGTGCCTTTTATCCCAAAAAACCTGCGCCGCCTTTTATTTTAAGAACTCGATACGTTCGAGAATTTTGGCGAGTTTATCGCGGTTTTTGACTAATTTTTCTTTTTCGGCGTCCACCAACTTAGAAGGCGCCTTTATCAAAAAGCCTTGATTGGCAAGCATGTTTTCCGACCGTGCGACCTCGGCTTCGGCGGCATCCCTTTCCTTGACAAGACGCGCGATTTCCTTGTCTATGTCGATCAGGTCGCCGAGAGGAATAAACACCTCGGCTATAGATGTCACGGCTACGGCGGACTTATCTGAAACGGCTAATTTATCGGTTAGATATTCCGTTTCGGACAGCCCTGCCAATTTAGCGAGGTATGCGTCGGCTTTTTTGAGAAATGCCGCGTTTTCGGGAGAAACGACATACGCTTTCACCTTTTTAGCCGCGGGTACGCCCATTTCCGCGCGTATGTTACGGATTGCCGCGACTATGTCTTTCAAACCGTCGAATATCTTAGTTTCCTTTCCGTAAACGTTTGCCTTGTTATATTTGGGCCATTCCTGCAGCATGAGAATGCCGCCGCCGGATAATATGCCGTATATTTCCTCGGTGATAAAAGGGGCGAAAGGATGTATCAACTTAAGGATTTCCGTCAGCACGTAGGTAAGCATGGACGCCGCGCGGGTTTTCGCTTTGCTGTCGCCGCCGTAAAGCATGGGCTTTTTCGCCTCGATGTACCAATCGCAAAAGTCACTCCACACAAAGTCGTAGAGCTTCGTCGCGGCAAGCCCGATTTCATAGCGGTTGATGTTGACGGTGACGCCGCGGACGACCTGATTAAGCTTTGTCAAAATCCACTTATCGGCAAAGTCGGGAGCCTTGGGGATTTCGGCGGACGCGCCGTTTCTGTTCATATCCACGAAACGCGCGGCGTTCCACAGCTTGTTCATAAAATTGCGGCTGCTTTCGATTTTCTCTTCGGCGAAACGCGTGTCGCTGCCGGGCGCGATACCGAAAGAAAGGCTGAAGCGGAGCGCGTCCGCGCCGTATTTCTCGATGATATCCAAAGGGTCTATACCGTTCCCCAGCGACTTCGACATTTTACGCCCCTTGTCGTCGCGTACTATACCGTGAATGAGAACCTCGGAAAACGGCACCTCCCCCATAAATTCCAACCCGGAAAAAATCATTCTGGCGACCCAGAAAAAGATTATATCATAGGCGGTTATCAGTAAATTCGTGGGGTAAAAATAGTCAAGCTCCGGCGTTTTCGCGGGATAACCCAAAGTGGAAAACGTCCAAAGCCCGGAGGAGAACCACGTGTCCAACACATCCTCGTCCTGCTTAAAGCGCGTCGCTCCGCACACGGGGCAAACGTCGGGCGCGGTTTTCGATACGACCGTTTCGCCGCACGCGGAGCAGTAATAGGCGGGAATACGGTGTCCCCACCAGAGCTGACGGGATATGCACCAATCCTTTACGTTTTCCATCCAATTGAAATATATTTTTTCAAATCTCTTCGGAACGAAACGTATCTTTCCTTTCTTGACCGCCTCAATCGCGGGCTCCGCTAGAGGCTTCATATTGACGAACCATTGTTTCGATACGATGGGTTCGACGTTAGTTCCGCATCGGTAACACCCGCCCACATTGTGACTGTACGGCTCGATTTTTACAAGATAGCCTCCGGCGGTCAGATCCTCCACTATCTTTTTGCGCGCTTCCGCACGGTCCAACCCCTTGTAAACGCCGGCGTTCTCGTTCATCACGCCGCCGTCGT
>JAITEJ010000191.1 GCA_031282095.1 Clostridiales bacterium | reverse complement strand
AGAAAGTTCCTCGTTGGTGGGAATTATATATATCTTGACGCGGCTAGACGGTTTGGACAATTCTACGTTGCCTGAGGCGCGCTCCTCATTTTTTTCAAAGTCAAAATCCGCTCCCATATATTCGGAGCCTTCCATAACCAACCTTCTCATGAGAGAGGAATTCTCGCCTATTCCACCCGTAAAGGCGACAAGATCCACTCCTCCCAACGCCGCCACATATGAACCGATATACTTTTTTATGCGGTAGGCGGTCATTTCAATCGCCAGTTTAGCGCGGATATCGCCGTTTTTCGCCGCTTCGGTAAGGTCGCGGCAGTCGAAAGAAAAGCCGCTTATGCCTAACATGCCGCTTTTTTTATTGAGATACTGCACCATTTGAGGCAGCGTATAACCCAGTTTGGATGCGATATAATCGACGGCTGCGGGGTCTATATCGCCGCTGCGCGTCCCCATCATAAGCCCTTCCAGCGGGGTAAAGCCCATTGACGTATCCACGCACTTTCCGTTTTTTACGGCTGATATGGAGGAACCGTTGCCGAGGTGGCAAACTATAATCCTGCTGCAATCGCCTACGATTTTCCGCGCCTCCTCGGACACAAACTTATGCGACGTACCGTGGAAACCGTAGCGGCGAACCTTATACTTTTCGTAAAGCTCGTAGGGCACGCCGTAAAGATAGGCGACGGGGTCCATAGTGGCGTGGAAAGTGGTGTCGAAAACTATAGACATCGGTGTATTTTTCATGACCTCGCGGCAACTGTTCAGACAGTCTAGCATTGCGGGCATATGAAGAGGACCCAAATCCACGTTCTTGCGGCATATGGATATGTTTTCGTCGGTCGCTATAACGGAGCTGTGAAAGTCCTCCGCGCTGTGCAACATTCTGTGACCCACCGCCGTTATGTCCGACACTCTTTTAATGACGCCGTTTTTCTCGTCCATGAGCGCCTGCAAAACAAAATGCATAGCTTCCTTATGGGCGGGCATGGATTGTTCGATTACAACCGTCCTGCCGTCGTCGGTTTTCTGCTTCAGAATGCTGCCGTCCGCGCCGATTCTTTCGGCAAGACCCTTTGCTATCGCTTTTTCGGTCGCCATATCTATCAACTGATACTTGATGGACGAGCTTCCCGCATTGATGACAAGTATTTTCATAAAAATAATCCTTTGTGACGTGTTATCCGTGACGGCGCGTTTATGGCAAACGCTTTGCCGACCGATGCCCCGCTGAAATAAACGGCTTTGTCGACCGTCTTTTGAAGACAGGCTTTGTTTATCGAAATATTTTATCTCGCTGATTGCAGAAATAAAGCTTCCGCTGTTGTGCGCGTCTCGGCAGCCTCCGACCGTTTATCATAGTTTCATCTTACCGATTACAATAATGCCGCTTGCCGCAATAATATAACAAATGCCCCCGCGCGTTTTGTGAACTGGCATAAAGGCAATCGGCGTTACATAACCCGCCTATTGCCCAAATACCCGCGCGCGTTCCGTGAGCCGCCGTTTCAAGCCGTTAAACACGTTGAACAAGGCTTCCTGAACCAAATACTCGCGCGTGTTCCCTGAACCGCCGTTTCAAGTCGTTAAACACGTTGAACAAGGCTTCATGAACCAAATACCCGCGCGTGTTCCGTGAGCCGCCGCTTCAAGCCGTTTAAAACCGAAAAGAGCCCGTCGCCGAATACTATCGCGTGTTCCCTGAACCGCCGCCGTTTAACAAAGGCGTCTTACTTCACCGATTGCAGTACGGTGATACCGATTGCCGCGACGATGTCCTCGACGACGCAGCCGCGCGAGAGGTCGTTTACAGGCTTATCCAACCCCTGCATTATGGGACCTATCGCAATGCAGTTGCCGAACCGCTGCGCCAGTTTATAGCCTATATTTCCGGCGTCGAGGTTGGGGAATATGAGGACGTTCGCCCGTCCGGCTACATCGCTTCCGGGAGCTTTCTGATTGCCCACCGAGGGTACGATTGCCGCGTCAAGCTGAAGTTCTCCGTCCACCGCATATTCCGGATGCCGCCGTTTTACGATTTCCAAAGCCGCTTTAACCTTATCGACGCTTTCATGTTTCGCGCTGCATTTGGTGGAAAAAGACAGCATGGCGATTTTCGGCTGAATTTGCACTATGCTCTCGGCGCTCAAGTAAGACGCCGCCACTATGTCGGCAAGCTGCTCCGCCGTCGGATAGGGTATAACGGCGCAGTCGGAGAAAATCATCGCGGGAGCGTCGCAGTATTTAAAGCCGTCGGGCGGCACCATGACGAAGCAGCTGGAAACCGTGCTTATCCCCGGCGCGCCCTTGATTACCTGCAGCGCCGCGCGAAGCACGTCGCCGGAAGAGTAAACCGCACCGCTTACCATACCGTCCACGTCGCCGGCCTTTAACATTAGCGAACCGAAATAAAGAGGTTGCTTGACGATGACGGCGGCTTGCGCCTCCGTCATGCCCTTGGACTTGCGCAACTCAAACAGAAGCTTAGCATAGTCGCTCGTTTTGCAATAGGTTTCGGGATCCGCGAATTTAAGATTCGTGTAGTCTATTTCGGGGAATTTCGCCTTAGTCGCCGCCTCGTTCCCTATCAGGATAATACCGGCAATTTTGTTGTTGGCGGCAATTTCACCCGCCTT
>JAITEJ010000186.1 GCA_031282095.1 Clostridiales bacterium | reverse complement strand
CGGGCGTTTACATAAGCGTGCAGGACAACGACAAGCACGACGCCGTGACTCTCGCAAAAAAATTCTATGACCTCGGAATGACGATTTACGCCACAAAGGGCACCGCGGACGCTATAGGTCAGTTGGGAAACGACATAGTTTTAGTGGACAACTCCACTGCGGACGACATATTTAAGTATCTGGAAACCGGTTGCATTCAATATATCGTTAACACATGTCCGAATATCAGAAGCTTTGTGGAACACCATATAAAGCTGCACCGCCGCGCGCAGCAACTGCAAATAGCCTGCCTTTCCTCGTTGGATACGGCGCATGCGTTGGCGGACATCCTTGCGAGCGGATTTAATGAAAACAATACCGAGTTGGTGGACATAAACGCTATGCGCAAGGAGCATATATCCTTGAACTTCAGCAAGATGCACTGTCAGGGCAACGATTATATCTGTCTCGACAACTTCGGCGGCGAAATCACCTTCCCGGAATCGGTGGCGACGATATTCTGCCGCCGCAACAACAGCATAGGCGCCGACGGGCTTATTTTGATAAACGGCTCGGAAAAGGCGGACGCCGCGATACGTATGTTCAACAGCGACGGAAGCGAGGTTCAGATGGGCGGCAACTGCTTGCGCTGTGTGACTAAGTACCTATATGATAAGGGAGTCGTCAAAAAGAAGAATATCGTCATAGATACGGCAAGCGGCATACGCAACAATTTCATTACGCTGACTAAGAACGAAGCGGGCGTGATAAGGGGAGAAATAGGCAAGCCGGAATTTACCACCGCGCTTGTCCCATCTACGCTTGACGGCGATAAAATAGTGAATCGCCCCGCGGTCTTCGGCGGCAAGGAATATAAAATAACCTGTCTGTCCTTAGGAAATCCGCATTGCGTGGTGTTCTCTAAGCGCGTAGACGATATAGACATAGAAAAAGAGGGTGTCGCGATTGAAAACGCGGAATGCTTCCCCGAACGCGTGAACGTGGAATTCGTGCGCGTAATAGACCGTCACACATTGAAGATGCGGGTCTGGGAACGCGGCAACGGAGAAACCCTTTCTTGCGGCACGGGCGCGTGCGCCGCGGCGGTAGCGGCGATAGTCAACGGCTTTTGCGATAAAAACGACACGGTATGCGTAAAAACGAGGGGCGGCGATATGTTTGTTAAATATGAGGACGACATGGTTTATCTTTCCGGCACGGCGTCGCTTATCTACGACGGAGTGATAAGGATATAACGCCGTCTGACGGCGCGGCGTATGCATACGGCAAAAAATACACCGTGCCTATCCGCGGCGGAGTGATAATGATATAAATTGCCGGACCGCGTGTGTCTGCCGGCGATAAAAGTTGTACCGTTAAGAGAACGGAGTTTTTACAGATACGCGGGGACGACGTCGCTTATCCGCATTATAGATTGCCGGACGGTCGCGTGCGGACGGCGGACTTTTGCCGCTGAGAGGACGCCGAGTTTTTTATAAGACAGAAAAAGGAGTGGCGGTCAATATGTCAAGAGAAGTGTTTCAAGTCAAGGTTATACCCAACGCAGGCAGAACTACGCTTGAAAAAACCGACGCGGGATATAAAGCAAGATTGACCGCCCCGCCCGTAGACGGTAAGGCGAACGAGGCGCTCATAGAATTACTGTCAAAAGAGTTTGGGGTACCGAAACGAAACATTGAGATAATCAAAGGCGCAACAAGCCGAAATAAGACGGTAGAGATCAGAGGTGCGGAGCAGTGACAAAACGGGAGCTGATAAATCTTTGCTTAGAATTAGACGGAACATACGAGGATTATCCGTTCGACATTTCGCCGGACGCGCCCGACGCATGGACGGTCATGCGGCATAAAGACAATCGAAAAGGTTTCGCGCACATATACGGGAGCGGCGGACAGCCTGTAATAAATCTAAAATTGCCGCCGTACGAGGGAGATATGCTGCGCCGCGCGTTTGAGGATATAAATCCCGCCTATCACATGAACAAGGAGCATTGGAACGGCGTTGATCCCAACGGCGACGTGCCGGTCGAAATGTTGATGGGACTGATTGAGAAAAGCTATGAACTGACAAAACAAAAAAATAAAAAAGGAACGAAATAAAATGCCTCACATAATTATAAAGGCCGTCGAGGGCGCGTCAAAGGAGCAAATAAAAAAGGCTTGCGAGAGAGCGATAGAAGCCGTGAGCGAAGCGCTCGGCAAACCCGAAAGGTATTTTTCCGCCGCCGTTGAGGAATATTCTTATCAAGAGTGGGAGAGTGTGTACAACGAGTGCATTAAAGATAACGACAAAGTTATTATCAAACCGCAATATACGAATCCCAAAACATTCCGATAGGAAAAAGACAGCGTGAAGGTTTTGAGTACGCGCAGAGGCGAAATCTCAATCAATGGGCTTTAATGCCTTCTTATTACGCCGGCGTCTGCGGCGGCACGGAGTTTAAAGCGGCGAAATCTCAATCAA
The DNA here is from genome assembly GCA_031282095.1 of Clostridiales bacterium. The sequence continues at coordinate 2,104 of JAITEJ010000186.1, read as the reverse complement.
TGGGCTTTAATGCCTTCTTATTACACCGACGTCTGCGGCGGCACGGAGTTTAAAATGAACGATACGTTAAAAACAATCGCCGCGCGGTATTCGTGCCGCGCGTTTACGGACAGGGATGTCAGCGACGCGGACTTGCGGACGGTGGCGGATGCGGGGACGAAAGCCCCAAGCGGCATGAACCGCCAAAATTGGCATATTATCATCGTCAAAAACAAAAGTCTGCTCAGCGAAATGGAAACGGAGGGTATGCGGGTATTATCGGGGTTTTACGACAAGACCATGTACGATCGCATAATGGGACGCGGCGGAAAACTGTTTTATAACGCTCCTTGTATGGTATTTATCGCGGTAAAAGAAGCGGTGCCCAAAGGCGCGGAGCTTATAGACTTGGGAATAGCCGCGCAAAACATTTCTCTTGCGGCGACCTCTCTCGGCATAGATAATTGCCATTGCGGATTGGTTGCGTTCTGCTTTGCGGGCGGCAAAGCGGATGAATTTAAAAGAAAACTTAAATTTCCCGACGGATATGAAGTCGGGCTCGGCATATTGCTCGGCTACGGCGGGGCGCAAGGAACGCCGCACACGCCGGACAAGAGTAAAATTACTTTTATAAACCGGTCCGAAGAAACGAATAACGGTATAACTTTTTAAAAAACCAAAGACGCCTTTTAAGTCGATAAATCATAAGCCGTTTCCGACGTTATTGCTTGCGGGAATAGTGCCGTTTACACCGCGGTGCGGATTTTTTTGGGGTAAATGCCCGACGGTTGGTAAATCTCGATTGCGGCTCAAATGCAACAGACCGCTCCTATAACCTCGTCTCTAGATTTGTCAGAACGCAAATTCGATTTGCGCTCCGACAAAAACGCATTAGCTTATGTCGATACAGTGATTATTAAAAGAGATAGTCATTAAGTGGCTTGCGTAGGAACGCCAATTTAAGAATTATTGCGAATACAGCTTTTCATATCAGCCCAACGAAGCTCAATTTTATCCTTATAAGGCAAATACGGCGGTAAACATATGATGCAGATGTTTTCACGCATTTTTAATATCGGGACGCCTATTAACAACGCACCGAGATCAGTCCGCTTTAATAACATAGAATAATTACAGATTGTTTAATAGTCGGTTTTCTGCGCCAATATTACGCTAAATCATAGTATTTTTTTATTTGTTCAAGCACCGTAATTCAGTGATTTCAAAGTTCAATGACAGCGGATGTGAAAAATTCGTCCACGGTTTCGATCAGATCTTGTTTATTGTAAATCAGCGCGGCAGCGGCGCGCACAGCCTTTGTTTTTCCTGTAATTTTAGCGTAATGACAGAGTTGTTTTTTCATATTGTCGGCAAGCACCCGTTCCGGAATAAATCGCCCCAGTACCTCGATATGACGCATAATCACAGCCTTAACGATTATTTTATCGTCTCCGGCCTCACTTTTAAGTATTCCGAATTCCGTCAATCTTTTTCTTGATTCCGTCGAAATGCCGCCGCAGCTTATCCCAGTATTCGCGGTCTCGGCCGGCAGCAGCGAAACGGCGCCCGAAAGCGGGCTTCCTGAATTTGCCGTATCGTAAGTTCCGTCCTTTTCGCCGCAATTCACAATCCTTGTTTGCCGTTCAAACACACGCGGATGTCCGTGAGCGCTTTTAAAGCCGGCTGTACCGTCGTATCGCCTTTCCACCCCGCCGTTGTCCTCAGTCTCTTCAGTCTGCGCGGATATACGCGAATGTTCGGATGTGTTTTCAAAATTGACCGCGCAGTTGCATAATTTATCCCTTTCGCTGCGGTTCACGGTTCTTGCAATCTGCGCGAATATCCACGGGCGCCCGAGAGCGCCTCGCGCAAGCATTACGCCGTCCGCGCCCGTTTCCCTCATAATGCGCGCCGCATCGGACGGACTTTCTATATCGCCGTTGACAATAAAAGGAACCGTGACCGCCGCGCGCGTTTCTCTCAGAAGGTTATAGTCGGCTTTTCCCGCATAAAACTGTTCACGGAATCTGCCGTGTACGGTTATCGCCGCCGCTCCCGCCGATTGCATACGCGCACAAAAAACATCCGCAGTGAAGTCGCCGTCGGCAAAGCCTAAGCGTGTTTT
>JAITEJ010000138.1 GCA_031282095.1 Clostridiales bacterium | reverse complement strand
AGTTGTCGTAAGGCGGGATTGAGAGAATAAATCAATAGGCGGCGGGAGCCGGAGTTGCCGTAAGACGAAACCGAGACGCTTAAAACGGCGGCAAGCGGGATTTGCCGCACGGCTCATCTGAAGCGTATCGGACGACGGGAGCGAGCCGGAGTTGCCGTAAGGCGGGATTGAGAGAATAAGTCAATAGGCGGCAGGAATTGGAGTTGTCGTAAGACGAAACCGAGACGGTGAAAACATCCGATAGGCGACGGCGGCAAGCGGGATTTGCCGTGCGCCTCATCTAGGCAGTATCGGACGACGGAACGACGCCTTACGGCTTAAACGTTTCGTGACGTCCGGTTATTTTCTTGTGCATATACTGCGGATAATAAATGAAGCCGGAATTGTAAACTAATATGAGAAAACGATTATATTCCAAAGAACTTGCGAACGAATATATAGCGCGGCATTCGGGGGAGGTGAATGATGCCTTCCGATTGAATTATCATTTTTCTCCGCCGATAGGTTGGATGAACGACCCCAACGGGTTGGTGTTTTACAGAGGGCAATATCACTTGTTCTATCAATACAATCCTTACGGCACGGAATGGGGTCCCATGCATTGGGGACACGCCGTATCGGACGATTTACTGTCGTTTACGCATTGCGGCGTCGCGTTGGCTCCCGACGGAAAGAATGAGAGCGGTTGCTATTCCGGCGGCGCCGTCATCGGAAAGATCGACCGCGTCGCATCGGCTCCCGACGGAAAGAATGAGAGCGGCTGCTATTCCGGCGGCGCTGTCGATGACAAAATCGGCGGCGAAGAGTTGATTTTGCTCTATACAAAACATAAAAATGGTTTGATTGCGCGCGAACGGCAGGGAATTGCGGTCTCCCGCGACGGCGTGAGCTTTGAGAAAGCCGATAAACCGATTTTGGGCGTATCCGACATTCCCCGACGCTCATCGCGGAGCAATTTCCGCGATCCCAAACCCGTTTTGATAGACGGCGCGTATTACGTGTTCGTCGGGTCTAAATCGCGCGGCGGCAAGGGGCAAATACTCGTATACAGTTCCGCGGATTTACGCGAATACAGTTATTTTACGACAATCGGTCCTTATGATTTTTTCGGAAACATGGCGGAATGCCCCGATTTCGTGCGTTTAAACGGCAAGGATGTCTTGATTTTTTCCTCCGTCGGAATGCCGCGTAAAGGTGGAAAATCCGGTAATCGGCGTTCATGTATGTACGCCGTCGGAAAATTCGACATTGAAAAAAGACTCTTCAAGCCGGAAAGCTTCGATGAAATAGATTGCGGAAACGACTTTTACGCCGCGCAAACCGTTACGGACGACCGCGGTCGTACGCTGATCATAGCGTGGATGGGAACGTGGGATAAAACCTATTTTCTGCATGAGCAAGCGCACGGTTGGAACGGCGCGTTTACAATACCGCGCGTTTTGGATTACCGGGACGGACGGCTTATACAAACGCCCCTCGATGAATTGACGGCAAAACGCGCCGCTCTTTCCGACGTCCGCGAGAATTTCGTCTTTCAATCGTCCGATAAACGCCGATTTGCCCCTCCAGTCCTTTCCGACATACGCGCGAATTCCGTTTGTAACTGTTCCGGCGCGCAAGCGTATCAGTCTGCCGCCCTTTCCGACATCCGCGCAAGCTCCGTTACCGACGCTCCCGTTCCCGCAAAAGACCTTAATTTATCCGACGGTACGTCTTCGGGCGAACCGCTGTCCGGCATCCGCGGCGCGGGATACCGGGAAAGAGATTCCGCTTGTGAGAACGAAAAACGGGATTACGCGTCGGACGCGTTTTGCGGAGCGTCTGTGCCTAAATCTCTCGACGCCGTATTTGTCTTTAACGCCGCTGAAGGAAAAAACGCGTCCGTTCGCATCGTGAATGACGGAGACGACGGCGATTACGCCGAATTCGGGCTATGCGGCGATAAATTCTTCTTGGATTTATCTCACGCGAAATTCGCTCCCAAGGACATTCGGTTTTCAAGGGATACCTACGGTAAGGGCGTTGAGGTCAGAATGCTTCTCGACGTTTCTTCGTTGGAGTTGTTTTTAGACGGCGGACGGGATACGATGACCTCGCTTTTGTTTCTCGGCGGTGAAAAAATTAAATTACTTATCGGAAACTCCGTCGATTGCCGGGAATTGTATGAGATAAGAATCCGTTAGCCGAAGCCGCGGTTTATATTCCTTATAAAAGACGACGTCGGCGTTTTAAAATCGTGTCTCCGATATTTTAAAGCGAAAAACGAAAATGCGGCCGTCCCGCGTACGCGGTTAAAAAGAAACGGGTTAGATAAAACCGCGAACGTCCGTACGGGGCAATTGACGGGCGGCGCCGGCTTTTTAAAGCCGCGCCGCGGATATTTTCAAAACCGTGCCGCGGTGATATTGCAAGTACGGCGCGGCGGTGTTATACTGTATAAATATGAAAATCGTAATTTCGGATACGTTTTACGGCGCGTATGAAGGCGTAGCCGACGAACTAAAAAAAAGGCGGGACGGCGCGGCGCCGCATATAATCTTGGTGCCGGACGAGTTTACCATGTCGGTAGAGCGCGGGATTTTGACTACGCTCCGAACCGACGCGGCGTTTGACATCGAGGTGTTGTCCTTTTCGCGGTTAGCGGCGAAATTGCTGAAGCACGGAGTCAAACGGTGCCTTACGCCGCAGGGGGCGATTATTCTTCTGCAGAAGGTAGTCGAAGAAAACGGGACAAGCCTGTCGTATTACAGGCGCTCGCGCGAATTGCCCGGCTTTGCCGAAGATATCTGCGCGGCTTTGACGGAGTTGCGCAACAGCGGAATATCCGGCGGAGATATACGCGGCGTCGGCGCGGGTTTTACGGGTTCGCTTAAGAATAAATACGAAGATTTGGCGCTGCTTTACGACCGCTATATGCAGGCGCTGATGGGCAGGCATTCCGATTCGTTAACTAGGCTGGAGGCTTTGTCGGAGTACATAGAAAAGGAAACGCTCGTCCCCTATAATTTTTACGTATGCGATTTTTACGAATTCACTTCGCCGCAATTAAGGGCGCTTTCGGCGCTTGCCGCCAACGCGCGGTCGCTTACCGTCGGCGTCGTTCAGAGCTTCGGCGGCGGCAACGCGCGGCTGTATCCGCACGAAACGCTGAAACGGTTGGAAAAAGCCGCGGAGGGCGCGGGTATTCGCCCTGAGATTGTGCGTAAGCGCGTTCAGCTGCCGCGGCTGCACCATAGGCTCGCCGCCGGACTTTACGCCTTCGACGGTGAAGAGCCGGTCGAAGCGGGGAACGCCGTGCGGCTGCTTAAATGCGGGGGAGTATACGCCGAGGTGGAGGAAAT
>JAITEJ010000122.1 GCA_031282095.1 Clostridiales bacterium | reverse complement strand
CGGATACGGGTATCGGCATAAAAGAGGTCGATCAGCCGCGCATATTCGAGCGATTTTATCGCGTGGACAAAAGCCGCTCCAAAAACAGCGGCGGAACGGGACTCGGGCTCGCCATAGTGAAACACTCCGCCGCGCGGCTATCCGGCGTTGTAAGCGTTGAAAGCCGCCCCGGCAAAGGATCAAAGTTTACCGTAACCTTCCCTGAAAAAAACTAAACCGTTCGCTCCTTTTATAATATTTTGACAGCTTTCTGAAAAAATCGAGGAATACTGCCGACGAAACTAACGGAAGCCCGTAGATATACGGTATATTTTCAAATGTAATTTGTTTTACTTCGGTTACCCGGCGGAACCGTTCTCCGCCGTATCTTTTTATTTTTTGTATCTTATGTGACCGCTTTATATAGTTTCATTCGTTTCGAAAGAAATCTGTCGAAAAAATACGGCAAAATAAAAACGAAAGGACTGTCTTCGGTACAGTTCCGTCTACAGTCCTTTCATAACTAATCATTTTTTTTGTCCAACTTTTGGGGTTCACGTCAGATCGTCCGACCGCGTTCGTTCATGCTTTTTTATACGGGTATACCTCTTGCTTATTTCATAAGATTGGAAAACGCAAATATTGTTTTAGCTTGAAGCGCGGATTTCACGGCGGCTACGACGTCGGCGGTTTCCATATTGAACGCCTTGCGAAGATAGGGCATTTTGCCGACCTCCCCGAATTTCTCCTTTACGCCGACGGAACGCAGAACAACCGGGCAAAGCTCCCCGAGAGCTTCCGCGACGGCGCTTTTAAGTCCGCCTATAACGCTATGATTCTCGGCGGTGACGACGGCTCCTGTTTTGCGCGCGGAAACGGCTATCGTTTTGGCGTCAAGGGGCTTTACCGTAGGAGAGGCTACGACCTCGGCGGAGATACCCTCCGCGTCAAGTATCGCGGCGGCTTCCAACGCGGTGGAAACCATAATGCCGGATGCCACCACGGTCACGTCCGCGCCTTGGCGCAAGACTTTGGCTTTAAAAAGATTAAAGCCGCCGCATTCGTCCTCGCCGTAAACGGACGGAGGCGTTTTCCTGTACATACGTACATATACCGGTCCTTTGTGTTTTAAGATTTTCGGCAGGGCCGCTTTGAATTCCGCATTGTCGGTAGGCTCGTAAATGACTATGCCGGGAATGCTGCGCAGCACCCCTATATCCTCGAAAGGCATATGTGTTCCGCCGTTAAGTTCCGCGGTTATGCCGGGATCGGAGCCGATGATTTTGACGTTTTGCTTAGCGTAGCAAACCGAAATCATCAGCTGATCGCACATGCGTCGGGAAGCGAACGGCCCGAAAGTGTGTATAAACGGTATAAAACCGTAAGCCGACAGACCGGCCGCCACGGAAGCCATATTCTGCTCCGCGATGCCGACGTTTATGACGCGCGAGGGGAATTCTTTCATGAGAGGATAGACCCCGGAACATTTGGCGAGATCGGCCTCAAGCGCGACTACCTTGCTTAAAGGGTCGGACAACTGCTCACGTAAAAAATCTACATATATATCTTTCATCAATCTGTCTTTTATAAGCATATTCCGTCTCCTTAAACCCCAAGTTCCGCTAACGCGGTCGCCAACTGATCCTTGCTTATCGGCATACTGTGACAGCCGACTCCCGCCGCTTCCGCAAAAGAAACGCCCTTACCCTTGACGGTGTTCAATATGATCATGGTAGGCGCGCCTTTCGTGCGTTTAGCCTTGCCGACGGCTTCCGAAATCGCTTGAACGTCGTGACCGTCCACGCTCAGGACGTAAAAGCCGAACGCCTCCCATTTCTTGTCAAGAGGCGCGAGCGCGTTTATCTCTTCCACGGTGCCGTCAATCTGCATATGGTTGTAGTCGGTGAAAACGGTCAGATTATCTAGCTTACGTTGGGCAGCCAGCATAGCGGCCTCCCAAATCTGTCCCTCCTGACTTTCCCCGTCGCCTATTATCGCGTATATACGCGCGCGGTCGCCCCTGATTTTTGATCCGATAGCCATGCCCACGGCGCAACTCAAGCCTTGCCCCAACGAACCCGCCGTCATATCCACGCCGGGCGTCTTGTTCATGTCGCAATGACTGGGCAGCAGCGTGCCGCCTTGGTTTAAGGTCTTGAGCCATTCTTTCGGAAAATAACCCGCGGCGGCGAGAGCGGAGTAAACGGCGGGTCCGGCGTGTCCTTTGCTGCATACCAAACGGTCGCGTCCGGTCTTTCCGGGGTGCGCGGGATCTATACGCATTTCCCGACCGTACAGCACCGCGAGAACGTCGGCTATGGAGAGGCATCCCCCTATGTGCCCCACTCCCAGACTGCCTATGCAATCCACGATGTTAACGCGGATCTTCACCGCGAAATCCTTTAATTTTTCATAATCCAAATGCATAATTTCTCCTTAAATAAACTATTTTTAACGTTTAGGCGAGAGTACGATCGTCTTGACCTCGAATTCACCGAACTCTATCGCGTTGAGATCCTCAATCGGCTTCGGGTTTTCAAACAGCATATTTGTTTCCGCCACCGCTTCGCAGGGGATTTTGACCTTTACGGACGCGCGCGACGGTCTTCCCTTCCCTTCGTAAATACGCAAGGCTATGCTTCCGTCCGGCGCCGTCAGCACGGTTTCCCAAATTATACCGTCGCCCGTTACCTCGGCTATCGGAGAAATCCGCGCCGTCATATCCGTCAGTATAAGCGGATTGTTCACCTCATAGCCTATCCGCAGTAAATCGCTGTCTACGGCATCGCCGGCGTGAGGATAAACCGCGAAAGTAAACCTATGGTCGCCGCGATCGGCTTTCGGATCGGGATAATTGGGGCTGCGCAGGCAGTTAAGGCTGATAAGCCCGTTCTTGACGCGGTGTCCGTATTTGCAATCGTTCAGCACCGCCACTCCGCGTCCGTTTTCCGTAACGTCAACCCATTTATGCGCCGCCACCTCAAACTGCGCCTTTTCTATGCTGTTTTCGGTTTTAGTGCTGCGCTTTATGTTGCCGAACTGTATGTTGCACAAAACCTCGCCGCCGAAATCGCGCGGATAGCTGTCTATGCGCAGCATCTTGTGGGACTCGTGCCAGCCGACTGAACATTCGGCGGTTATGTACGGAGCGCCTTCCGTCAGAATATAACGTACGTTGAGCGCGGAACCGCCGTAAACATAGGTGTTTTCCATGATCGCGGCGCAACCGTCCGTATACGCCCTGCTTGACGTAAGCTTCATATCGGTCGGCTGCCGCTTGACATAGTTCGGGTCTATATCCCACGCGTTATAAGGCAATACCTTTCTGTCCTTATAGATACGGGGAGCCGCCATTACGCCGCCGGCATAGTTATAGCCGTCCGCCTTTGATATTAACTCGGTTATCTGACCGTTTGCATTGAAAACGGCGGTCAAAACTTCGTTTTCAATGCGGTTGCCTTCCGCCTTTATCTTCTTGCTCGCCTCTTTGCATTCGATAAGGCGGCACGAGGAGTAAGGCGCGACGTCGTAAGAAAACCACTTTTCATCTTTTTTTATTAAGCCCTTGCGTCTGAAGCCCGTCGCGTTGACGGCGGACGGCGCGTATTCGCTTCCGAGAAAAACGCGCAAGGCTTCGTCGATAATGCCGCCGGCGTCGCCGCGCAAACGCTTATAAGCGGTTCTGCATTCCTCATAAACGCGGTTTATGGACGACCCCGGCAGTATGTCGTGGAATTGATAGAGCAGAACCTCTTTCCAAATTTTGTCGATAGTTTCGCGCGGATAGGGCTTTCCGGCAAGCGTCGCGAGAGACGTCAGCCATTCGGCGTTGTGAAGCAGAAGCTCCATACGGCGGTTATTCTTTTTATTGCGCGCCTGCGTGGTATACGTTCCGCGGTGTTTCTCCAAATAAAGCTCGCCCTTATAGAAGGGATAACGTTCCTTGCCCTTTTCCAATTCCCCGAAAAACTCCGCTCCCGTTGCGAATTTGACATGCGGCAAACCGGGAAGCTTATCCTCTCTGGGGATTACGTTTACGGAATATTCGCCGGGACCGCCGCCGCCGTCGCCCGCGCCGAAAGTCATAAGAGCTATATCCGATACCGCGCGTTCGCGGTAATTCTTCTCGATACGCTCCAGCATTCTCGGGGAAGCCGTGGAATTGTAGTTGCCTTCAGGCGGCATATGCACCAACACGCGACTGTCGCCCAAGCCCTCCCAATTGAAAGTGTGATAAGGAAATTTATTGACCTGATTCCAACTGAGCTTGATTGTCATGAACTTTTCCACGCCGCATTTCTTCATGATTTGCGGCAACGCGGCCGTATATCCGAACACGTCCGGCACCCAAAGAATATCGACTTCCTTGCCGAACTCGTCTCTCCAAAACTTCTTTCCGTAGTAAAACTGCCGTATTAAACTTTCGCCGCACGGCAGATTCGTGTCGGGTTCCACCCACATACCGCCCTGCGGTTCTATGTTGCCGGACGCCACCGCCGCTTTGATTTTTTCAAATACGGATGGATATTCGTTTTTCATCCACTCAAACTGCTGCGGCTGACTTGCGCCGAATATATAATCGGGGTTATTCTCTATATGATAAAAAGCGTTGGTAAATGTGCGTACGGCTTTGCGTTTGGTCTCTCTTATAGGCCACAGCCACGCCAAATCAAGGTGGGCGTGACCCACGGCGTATATGGTAAAGTCGCGCTTGTCCGCGCCCGAATAGGCCTCGGCAAGTATGAGCCGCGCCTTTTTAACTTCCTCCGCGCTCACGTTCCCTACCGCGTCTATCGCCTTGGACAAAATTTCAGTCACGCGTTTTCGTACGGCGTCGTCCGTCATGGTGCGGCAAGCCGAATAGGCGGTCAATACATCGTAATAAAGCGCAATAACGTCGTCTCGGAATTCGTACACCGAAGCGGCTCTAAGCACGGCCTGCCCCGTACTTTTGCCGCCGCGCCCGTTATTGCCGGCGTCCGTCCAAAAGCTCACGACGCCGCTTTGGCGGTCGAAGCCTATGCGGTCAAGCGGAACAAATCTTTTGGCGACAACCGTTTGGAAAATGTCAGAAGCCAGCATGACGTTCGTCAGCCCTTGTACGGGTCCGTCCGTGTTATATACGCAACCCTCCGCGGCAAGGTTGATAATCACTCCCAAATTGTGCTTTCGGCGATCCTCTTCGTTAAGCCGGCATCCGAACTTAAACCAGGCGCACTCGAAAAGCCCGCCCCACGGCTGACCCACGTGAAACGGCTTGAAATTCAACCCGCCGATCTCGGAAAACGGAACGGGCTCCGCGCTCTTAAAGCACTCCGCGTTCAGTTGCACAACCTCGCGGTATGCCGCTTTCCGCAGCTTGCTCAATACGCCACCGTACTTAGGAGCGCTGATGTGTTGCACAAAGCTTCCTGTCCATGCCGCAAAGTCCATAATAAACCTCATGTATAATTTATTTTCTATATTATAACTCAATTACAATGCGAATTCAAGAGTCAAAGCGCAATAAAATGCGAATTCAAGAGTCAAAGCGCAATAATCCGTTAAAAAATTCGTTGTTTCGTTGTTTCGTTTTAATATTTTTGCCGTGTTCCGACTTTAAACGCCTATTGCCAGAGGATGTTTGGCGCTATCTTCGCTTTAAGTATTTATCGCTTACGGCGATTTGACTTTAAACGTTTATTACGCGCATATGTTCGGCGCGATTGCGTTTTAACTTTAAGCGTTTATTGTCTTTTTTTGGGGGCACGCTCGTGCTTTGACTTTAAAAGCTTATTACCCGAGGAAATTTTATGTGATTGAGTTTTAACTTTAAACGTTTATTGCCCGCATAGTTTCTAAACGTTCGTTTATATACGTGCAAAAGCTATATTTTACCGTTTTGCCGGATACGCCGTCCACGGCCTCGTATGCGGGGCTCTCCGAGTAAAGGGTCCATCCGCCGAGAGCGTCCAAATTCGGGAAAAAGGCGTCGGCTTTTACCGCGGCGTCAAATTTAGTGACTACCGCCTCGCTTGAAAACGGCAAGAGTTCGTTATATACCTCCGCGCCGCCTATGATATATACGCCGTCCTTATCCGCGTCCCGTTTATCAAGCAACGACGGCAGTTCGTTTATACAGCGCGCGACCTCTATATCGTAGCCTGCGGCTTTGAAAGCCGAGATCTCGGAATCGGCGAGCTTGCGTGAAAGCACTATGTTAAAGCGATTTTTAAGGGGCGCGCTTCCCGGCAGGGAACGAAGGGTATTGCCGCCCATAATCACGGTCTTGCCGGTTGTGCGGACCGCGAAATGCAGCATATCCTCTCTGACGGCAAACAACAGCTTGTTTTCGTAACCTATGCCCCAATTTTTCTCTACTGCGACTATAATTTTCATATGAATACCGCATCCCGCAAATCTGAATCCGTTCGGTTTAAGTCGACAAACAATTATACGCTGCCACGTCACTTTTTGCCGCCAGGCACCGTAATCTTCTTATACGTTCTTCAATCCGTCCGCTTATTAACCTTGTGAAAATATCGGATTGAGCCGGCGGTAAAGAGTTTTATACGATTACCGCCGTTCCGTGTCCCGCGTTTAAATGATCCACGCTCCGTCCGTATGTTTTGCTTTATAAAAGCGGCGGTAAAGTTTTATACGATTATCGCCGTTCCGTGTCCCGCGCCTTACACGATTTACGCTCCGTCCGTATTCTCCGCCTTATAAAAAATCAGCTTGTACCGATAATAAAGTTTTACAGCGCGTCATACTGCCACTTCAATTTTCTTTCCGAGCGCATTAAACCTGTAATCGGTCAAAACGAAGTCTCGCGGCGTAAAGGCGTAAAAGTCTTTAACGTCGGGATTAAGCGTCAGTTTCGGAGCGTCGTATTGAGGGTTTTTAATCATTTCCTTAACCGTTTCGATATGTCTGTCATAGATATGCGCGTCCGCGATGACATGCACCAGTTCGCCTGCGACAAGTCCGCTCACCTGCGCGAACATCAAAAGGAGCGCGGCATATTGCACGACGTTCCAATTGTTGGCGGTCAAAGTATCTTGCGAGCGTTGATTTAAGATGCCGTTCAGTACGTTCCCGCTTACGTTAAAAGTCATGGAATAGGCGCACGGATACAGATGCATCGCGTGAAGATCGGCAAAATTATAAACGTTGGTAAGAATGCGGCGTGAGGACGGATTGTTCTTTAAATCATAAAGTACGCGGTCCACCTGATCAAACTCTCCGTCTTTATATATGTGCTTTACGCCCAACTGATAGCCGTACGCCTTGCCTATACTTCCGTTCTCATCCGCCCATGCGTCCCAAATGTGCGAGTTCAAATCGTTTACATTGTTTGATTTCTTCTGCCAAATCCATAGAATTTCATCTACGGCCGCGTTAAAATTTGTTTTACGCAGCGTCAAAATCGGAAATTCCTCACGTAAATCGTAACGGTTCACTATGCAGAACCTCTTTACCGTATGCGCCGGCGTTCCGTCCGACCAACGCGGACGCACGGGCATATCCGTGTCCCACACCCCGTTATCCATTATATCCGTTACGTTTTCTATAAATATTTTATCCGCTATGCTCACTTTCGGCACTCTCCTTGCAATCCGTCGTCTGTTTTTGCCGCATAACCCGGTAACCGACCGTGCTGAAGCTTATCCGTTTTACCGTCGGTACGGCTTTAAGTTTTTGAAGGTTAAAAAATTCATCGGGGTTATCTTAGTTTTATATAACGGCGCACCCATGGACTTTCTTAACGCTTGATTCTCACAGGCTTAAGGCGGAATGCGCTTCGGCTTAATTTCTATACAAGCGGCGCACTCCGAAACCTTCTCAACTACAGACTATCTCAGACTTAACGCGGAATGCGCTTCGGCTTAATTTCTATACAAGCGGCGCACTCCGAAACCTTCTCAACTACAGACTATCTCAGACTTAACGCGGAACGCCCTTTGACTTGCTTTTGCACAAGCGGCGTACTCCGAAACCTTCTCAACTACAGATTATCTCAGACTTAACGCGGAACGCCCTTTGACTTGCTTTTGCACAAGCGGCGCGCTTCTGAATTATCCCGACGCCCGACTGTCCCAAATTTAAATCAGGATTCGTGTAGATTTATTTTTATATAAGCGGCGCGGGAATTTTCGTTACAGAAAGAGCGGTTTCAATACATTAAGCATACGGCGATAAATAAGACGGGCAAAGCCGTGCGCTGTATTCGGAAGTATGACGTCCGAATATCGGAATTTTAAACCCGCGGTCATAATATATTTATTCAGATGTATGCGTATAAACGTCTTATGGGCGTAACCGCGGCGGTATTTTTCGTACTGCTATTCGAATGGTTATGCTCAGTCATAGTGGTCGTAGACACGGAGTGGTACACCGCGCTTAACAAACCGTCCTTTATGATGAGCGGCGGTTATATGACGTTGTCGCGGGTGGCGGCGTACGGCTTTGTCATCGCTCTCGTATCCCGTCTTATCGTAGCGCGGCGCTTTAAGCCGGAGGGTATTCTGCTCGTTATCGCCGCCTTCTTCGAAATTCTGTTCACACTGACCTTTTTCCGTTTAAATAACTTGCCGCTCTCGCTTACCGTCATAATCGCCGTTACGGCGGTAAACTATGCGGCGCTGTTTTTGTTGTCCTTAAAGCGTCTTTCCGACGGCTTGATATTTTTGCCGGTCGTCATATGGATCTCCTATCTGTTTTGTCTGACTACCTCGTTGACTGTCATAAATTAAACGCGCATACCTTCCCGCTTCGGAACATTTGCGGTTATCAAACCGCCTCGCCGTTTTCCATCGGCGTATGCGCGGCAAACCTATAACCTGCCCGGTGAGCGGCGCTTTACGATTCGTTTTATTCCTCCACGCGGATAACGGAGTTGACTTCGTTCACTCCTTTCAGGGATTTTATGTCCTCTATAGCCTTTTTGATATTTTTTTCGTAGGTTCCGTGAGTCACAAAAATAATGGGAACGGTATCCGTGCGGCTGTCGCGTTGGAGGACGGTGACGATGGACACGTTATTTTTGCCGTATGCGCCGGCTATGCGTCCGAGAGTGCCCACCTCGTCCTTTACGGTTAAGCGCACGTAATATTTGCTGAAAAAGTCGTCCGCGAAATCGCTGTCTTCAGTCGCCGCGTCCGTGTTGGGAAACGGACAATAACGATGCTTGCTTTTTCCGGCGGCGTACAGAATGTCGCTGACTATCGCGCTGCCGGTGGGCAACGCGCCCGCGCCGCGACCGTAAAGCATAATATCGCCTACGCTGTCTCCGACGAGGTGTACGGCGTTAAATGAGCCCGATACGCTTGCAAGAGGATGCGCGTCCGGCACGAAAGTGGGGTGTACGCGCGCTTGAATTTTCCTGCCGTCGTCCTTGGAAATTGCGAGAAGTTTTAGGGTGAACCCCAACTCCTTGCCGATGAGTATATCCTCTATTGCGACCTGAGAGATACCTTCGCGGTATATGCGGTCTATCGGAACTTTTTTGTGATAGGCAAGTGAGGAGAGAATGCTGAGCTTGTACATAGCGTCAAAGCCTTCGACGTCGGCGGTGGGGTCGGCCTCGGCATAGCCCAAACGCTGCGCCTCCGACAGAGCCGCCTCATATGTCTTGCCGGCATTGCTCATCGAGGATAAAATATAATTGGTGGTGCCGTTTATGATGCCCTTTATGGAGAGTATCCGATTTGCCTGCATACCTTCGGTTAACGTCCGTATTATAGGCACGCCGCCCACACAGCTTGCTTCGTAATACAGCCCTGCTTTGCCCTCTTTTGCCGCCGCTTCCAGTTCGTGCCAATATTTGGAGAACAGTTCCTTATTTGCGGTGACGATACTTTTACCGTTTTTCAAAACCTTGATAAGGAAACTGCGGGCGGGTTCGATGCCGCCGAAAAACTCCGCGACGATTTGAACATCGGGGTCGTTCGCTATGACGTCGATGTCAGTGGTGACAATGGACGGGTCCACTCCCAATTCGGCGCACCGTGCGGTGTTTTTATCCATGACGTATTTTATTACGATGTCAATATCCTGCGTTTTCTTAAAAAAATCGCGGTGTTTTTTCAGAATTTCATAGGCGCCGCCGCCTACGACACCCAATCCGAGTAATGCGACTCCGACCTTTTTCATATTATTCAATATCCTCCGTTTGTAACAACCGACGCTTTTTGCATCGTATAAGCAAGTTTTTCATCTGTACGGTCAACTAAACGCCGAATACGACTAAGACTACACAAATTGTACTCCATTCCGTACGCGCGCCGTTTACCGCCCGTTCTTTTGTATTCTCTCGTAAATAATACGCAAACCCTGAAGCGTCAACGTTCTGTCTATAACGTCGATCAACTCCGGTTCGGTTCTTTCGATAAGTTCGCTTAAACCGCCCGTAGCGATTACTTTCGCGTTTTCCAAGCCCGGCTCTCGTCTGATTCGCTTCAGCATATAGTGTACCAAACCCGTATATCCCAAAACAACGCCGGCCTGCATACCCTCTACGGTGTTTGTACCCAAAACCTTTTCGGTGGGCACAAGCTCTATGCGCGGCAGTTTCGCGGCTGTCTGCACAAGGGATTCCGTCGCCGTTTTGATTCCCGGCGAAATCGCTCCCCCTAAAAATTCTCCGTCCGCGCTGATCGCGTTGAAAGTAGTCGCCGAGCCGAAATCTACGACTATGACGGGACCGCCGTAAAGCGCGTACGCCGCCGCCGCCGTGACTATGCGGTCGGGACCTAAATCGGACGGGCGGTCATAGTTTATTTTAAGTCCGCAATCGGTGTTGCAATCCACCGCGACAGGCACTTTTTTGAGATAATAGCGGCACATATGTTCGATCGTATAGTTTACGGACGGCGCTACGGAAGACATGATCGCGCCAGTTATATCCGCGCCGTCCACGCCTTTGGAAGTAAGCAACTCCAAAAACAGCATACCGAATTCGTCCGCGGTACGCGAAGATAACGTGGATAAACGCCAACTTGCGAACAGTTCCGTCTCGCCGCGCTTAAACAGTCCGAGCTTAATATTCGTATTTCCTACATCCATCACCAAAAGCATAGAATTATTATATCAAACTTTAAGAAGATTTACAATTAAATACGGCAACTCTTTAAAAATCTGTCGAAAACCGTGAATTATACCGCTAAGATCCGTTCGAGTGTTTTTATGCCGTAAGTACGAATTTTCCATGCGCGGGTTTCGCGCTGAGCGTGGCGCGCAAGGCGTTGGCTATAGGAGAGCAAGTACGAATTCCCCATACGCGAGTTTCGCGAGTACGGTTGACGTTATGAAGGCGAAAGCTGTGCGCGGGTACGAGAATTCCCTAGGTCGCCCTATGTATTTAGTGCGTGGATTGAGCAAAGGCTGTGCGCGGTTACGAGAATTCCTCGCGCGCGAGTTTCGCGGAGCGCAGAAAGCGCAATCGAAAATTAGCCCGTTGGCGGGTACGAATTCCCCGCGCGCGGGCTTCGCGGGCGGATTAAGTAAAATTCCAGCCCCTCCGAGCGGGGGACGGAAATTCTCCGCTCGCAAGTTTCGCGGGCGGAGGTCGCCGCGGGATTGTTTTTCACACACACACATTCATTCTACGCCCTCCCGTATCAGTTGCGCGCAAACAGTCTTTACAGGCGCAGAGCGTCCATGTCATTCATTCTACGCCCTCCCGTATAAGTTGCGCGAAAGAGGGGAGCAAAATAATGAGCGTTTTTATATCAAGGGTATGTACTATCTTTTACTTTGTAACAAACAATTCGGTTTAAACGTATGGTGAAAGTAGAGGCACCCGAAAAAATTCCGCGCGGCGTCATAGCGTGAAATTCATTACGGTGTCAATATGTAAAAAGGAGGTATAATTATGAGCGGATTTTTCGGAGCTAATTCCGGCTGCGGCAGCGGTTGCAACGACAACAATTGTATTTGGATAATTCTGTTACTCCTCTGTTGCGGCGGATGCGGCGGCGGCGTTAACATTTGTGAAATACTCCCGTTGTTACTCATCTTATCGCTTTGCGGCGAAGGCTTTGGCGGCGGTTGCGGCTGCAAGTAAGTCTTTCGGCAGCAGTTTCATGGAGATATACATAGCTTAAAGGGGTTTCTCTAAGCATCTCCAAGAGCTTATCGGTACGGAACGGATCAGAGCCGTTGTAAAACATCCGGTTAAAACCGTGTTGAGTTTCCCAACGAATCCGTCGCGGTTCCGTACCGCTTTAGGCTTTTTCACAACATAATATGAGCTTGAAGTTAAAACCGTTACCGAACGGAAAAATATTTTTATATTCCCTGACCGAATCCGACGAATAACGGCGGCAGTAACGACGTAAACGGCTATAAGTACGTCCGTTTTGCCCGAAACGAAAGATAAGAACAATTTAAACCCCTCTGCGTCCGCTTTGTTAATAAAAGGCTATTGTAGCGCCGGCGAGCAGAAACCTCGTTTGAATCCGCCTAAAATGAGAAGTGAAAAATAAATTTAACTCTATTGCGTCGGCTTTGTTGACAAAAGGCGGCGAGGATATTACAATACGAACTATGAAATTACTCGTTATACACGGTCCCAATTTAAATATGCTGGGAAAGCGCGAGCCGACCCTTTACGGCAATCAAGATTTCAAGGCGTTGATCTCGTTTATTAAACGAGCGGTAAAAAATGAAAGCGGTAAAAGCCGCAAATGGCGCGCCGTTTTTTTTCAATCAAATTACGAAGGAAAGATAATAGACAAAATCCAGTCAGCGCGCGGCAAATTTGATTATGTCATTATAAACGCCGGAGCATTCACTCACACAAGCCTCGCTATACTCGACGCGCTGAAGTCCGCCGCCGTTCCCGCCGTGGAGGTTCACCTTACCGACATTGAAAAACGCGAGGATTACCGAAAGTTTTCCTATGTGAGCGAATACGCCGAAAAAACCATCTGCGGAAAAGGCTTTGAAGGCTATGCGGAAGCGGTGAGATATATCGCGGAGAAAAATCCGCGCTGATTCTCCCCACGTAGGTTATAAAACGTTACAAGGAACGGACAAAAGCATGTTCAAACAGGACGGTATCGGCGTAAACAACGAAAGATATAGCTTCCCGAAGAGAACGTCAAGCCTGTCACATAGCGTATAAATACCTTGAAATGACTCATCTGCCTCCCGTATCGCCGTTTCGCACTAAGTTTACCGCAGCGCATGAATGTCTTGCGGAAATATTCCAAGCACAAAAAATGCGGCAATCATTTAACCGCGGGTCTTTTATTAGGGGATTTCCTACCGCAGTTCCGTTTTTACGTAAGGAGAAGCTTTCTCTTTGGCAAGTTCAAAATAGAAACCGTCGTGCGGAGGAAAATCAAAACCGCCGACGTTATTGTATTTCTGGATAAAATAGGCGCTTGCCCCCGCCACCTCCCTGCCTATTTCTCCTATATCGTCGGCTGTTAGCTGCGGAAAAAAGGTGGTTCGAAATTCGTGGGCGACACCGCCGGAGATTATCAGACGTATGCTTTCGCGAAGCGTTTCCGCCGATTCGGGAGTTGATGTGACCAAATCATAGTCTTTAAGCGGAGCTTTCACGTCCATCGCTATATAATCGAGCAAGTTCTCCGCCAAAAGGCGTTTCAGAACCTCAGGATGCTTGCCGTTTGTGTCTAGCTTTACGAGCAAGTTTGCCGCTTTGATTTTTTTTATGAAATCCGCCAAATCGGCTTGCAGCGTCGGTTCGCCGCCTGAAATGACCACTCCGTCCAAGAGCTTGTTCATGCGGATTTTATCTAATATCTCGGTTTCGTCCAACGTCGGGACATCGGGAGCGATTATGTGCCGGTTGTGACAATACCAACAGCGCATGTCACAGCCCGCGGTAAAAATCACCGCCGCTATGTTTCCGGGATAATCAACGAATGAATTAGGGTTAAAGCCTGCTATTTTCATAAATTCCTATATGTTCCGCAAGTTTTTTGAAGATGGATTTGCAATATTTGATATCCGCCGGCGAGAAAGATGTCCCCTGCGTAAAGATGAAGACGCTTTATTTTATT
>JAITEJ010000082.1 GCA_031282095.1 Clostridiales bacterium | reverse complement strand
AACGAGGTCGTCCGTAAGCACCCCTATATAGGCGTCACTGCGCGAAAGCGTAAACGACGGTTTGTTTTGCACGTATAAAGCCGCGTTTATGCCCGCAATCAGACCTTGCGCCGCCGCTTCCTCGTAGCCGCTGCTGCCGTTTATCTGCCCCGCAGTGTAAAGTCCTCCGACGTGTTTGACCGCGTAGGTGTTATATAGCGCGCGCGCGTCTATACAGTCGTATTCTATGGCGTAAGCGTACCGTAATATGCGCGCGTTTTCCAACCCGCGGACGCTGCGATATACCCTTTCCTGAACGTCCCGCGGTAGGGAACTGCTCATTCCCTGAACGTACATTTCCTCGGAATCCCGTCCCTCCGGCTCTATAAACACCTGATGCCGCTCCTTATCGAAGCGCATAACCTTATCCTCTATAGAAGGGCAATAACGCGGTCCCACGCCTTTTATCGCGCCGTTATAAAGCGGCGAACGGGAGATGTTATCTTTGATTATGCGGTGCGTTTCCTCGTTGGTATATGTAAGATAACACGGCTCCTGCCGCAAAAGCCCGCCGTCGGTGAGATGGGAAAAGCAGTGTATGTCGCTTTCGCCCTCCTGAATCTGCATTTCAGAAAAGTCTATGCTGTCCTTAGCTATACGCGCGGGAGTGCCGGTCTTAAAACGGCGTATATCCAGCCCCAAATTACGCAAGGCCTCCGTTAAACCGGTCGCGCGCCCAAACCCCGAAGGACCCTCCAGGCGGCTTTCCTCCCCTATTATTATGCGTGAATTTAGATATACGCCGGAAGCGACGACTACCGCGCGCGCGCCCACTGTTGCGCCGTCCCGCGTGACCGCTCCGCAAACTCGCCCGTCGGAGGTCAGTATGTCGGTGACTTCTCCCTCCGTAACGGTAAGATTGGGCGCGTCATTCAACTTTTTCAGCATTATCCGCCCGTAAATCAGCTTATCTTCTTGTCCGCGAAGGCAATGAACGGCGGGACCTTTACCGCGGTTGAGCATCTTAATTTGCAAGAGCGCGGCGTCCGCGGAAAGCCCCATTTCGCCGCCTAACGCGTCTATTTCGCGCACTATATGCCCCTTAGCCGTGCCGCCTATGGCGGGATTGCACGCCATAAAGCCTACGGCTCGCAAATCCATGACGAAAACAAGCGTGGAAACGCCCAATCTGGCCGCCGCTAAAGCCGCCTCTATGCCGGCGTGTCCCGCGCCTATTACGATGACGTCATAATCTTTTTTCATAATGAACGGTTTTGAATACTCGTAGATAATACGAACGCGTTTTAGAAAAATTACTCACTTTATTACGCAAAAACGTAGTATAAAAGCATTTTTCGGACAAATTGGCTCGCTATTCATGTCGCCGCATCAAGCGTGAACTCATCGCGGGCAGTTTTCATATTTGGAGAAATAAATCACTTTCCTACGCAAAAACGTGAAAAAATGGCATCTATGAGATTTTCTCCCGCAGTGGTGCCCGTAATCTGCCCCAACGCGTCGTATGCGCGCCTTAAATCTATCAATACGCAGTCCGCGAGTCCGGCGGCGTAGCCTGCGTTTGCGGAAAGCAACGCTTCCAAACATACGTTAAGGCATGATATATGCCGCGGAGAAGTGACCAGCGCCGACGTTGTGCCGGTTTCCGCGTTTTTATAAATGTTTGCCGTAAATTTTAAAAGTTCTTCAATGCCGCAATTATCTTTGGCGGATACGCGCGCCGTACATATACCGTCGGCAAAGGTAAGACCGTAACCCTTACCCGTCAAGTCGCATTTGTTTTTTACGGTCACCACGCCGCGGTCGCCGTTCGTATACGAATAGAAATCAGACGGGGACGACTCTGTTTTTTCGGTATCGTCCTCCACCATTATAATCAAATCGGCGGTTGACGCGGCCTTTTTTGCCCGCTCAACGCCGCTTTTTTCAATTTCGTCTTTCGTTTCACGTAAGCCCGCGCTGTCAGTAAAATTTATTTTAACGCCGTCGTATTCTATAGAATCGGTAACGAGATCGCGCGTGGTTCCCGCCTGAGCGGACACTATCGCGCGCTCCTTTTTCAAAAACGCGTTCAAAAGAGACGACTTTCCCGCGTTCGGTTTGCCCAAAATCACCACGTCTACGCCGTACTTAGCCATATGCCCCGCGTGCGCCGCAGCCAACATGCCTCGTGTCGTTTCCGCAAGGTTGAGAACGGTACTCGCGCCGTCCGGCAACGTTTCGTCCTCGGTTTCCTCCGGGAAATCCAGAACCGCCTCCGTGTTTTCGATGAGAATACCGATACGGTCCTGCAACGCGCGTACGTCCGCGCCCAGTTTGCCGTTCAGCATATCGGACGCCGCCCGCACCGCCGCCGCGCTTTCGGCGTTTATCATGTCTATAACGCCCTCCGCGCCGGCTAAGTCGGTTTTGCCGTTCAGGAGCGCGCGCTTTGTAAACTCGCCCGGTTCGGCAAGCCGCGCTCCGCGAAGTAGGCACGCCTTTACGACGCCCTCAAGAATTCTCATACCGCCGTGGCAGTGAAACTCGGCGACGTTCTCTCCCGTAAAAGAACGCGGCGCGTTAAACACCGCGACATAACCTAAATCGGAGAATTCGTCCGCGCGTATTTCTCCTAAGGTCATCTGACCGTGCGCCAACTTTTTCGCCGCGTTTTTTCCCGAAATAAAAAACATGGCGCCGGCAATAGCAAGCGCCTTTGTTCCGCTTAAACGGACGATTCCTATACCTCCCCTACCCGGGGGAGTGGCTATAGCAACGATAGTATCCATAAATCAGCGATGCGCGGGCGTAAGCTTTGAAATCAAGCCCACGCCGCTTATAGTTTCACCTCTCGTATTCGTTTTACGGATTTTACTTAAAACTGCGAAAACGGGGAGGACCTTTTTTGACCGGAGCCGAAGAAGATGTTCCGGAAAAGCCCGTATCCACCGGGGTGACATTGGTGTCGTCGTCATTCGCACCGTATTCTTTTACCTCATATTGGCGTGCGCGGTCATATTCGGTTTTTGCTTTTACGTCGGCACTAATCTCGGCGTCGTTGGAAACGTCCCCGTATTCTCCGGTTTTTTTGTAGCCGCCCTCATTTTCCGATTTGCCGTAGCCGCCGCTTCCGCCGCCGTCGCGATTGCCGTAGCCGCCGTTCGTTCCGCGGTTATTGTAGCCGCCATCGCGTTCATAACCTCCGCTTCTGCCTCCGCCGTCGCGGTTTGAGCCGCGGTTATCGTTATGTTCGCCGCCGTCGCGATTGCCGTAGCCGCCGTTTGTTCCGCGGGTATTGTAGCCGCCGCGTTCATAGCCGCCGCTTCTGCCGCCGCTGTCGCGGTTTGCGCCGCGGTTATCGTTATGCTCGCCGCCGTAACCGCCGTTATTATATCTGCCGCCCGGACGTTTTTCACCGCCGTCGTTTGTTCCGCGGTTATTGTTATCGTAACCTCCGTCGCGATTGCCGTAGCCGCCGCTTCTGCCGCCGCTGTCGCGGCTTGCGCCACGGTTATCGTTATGCTCGCCGCCGTAACCGCCGCTATTATATCTGCCGCCCGAACGTTTTTCACCGCCGTCGTTTGTTCCGCGGTTATTGTTATTGTAACCTCCGTCGCGGTTGCCGTAGCCTCCGCTTCTGCCTGCGTCGCCGCGGTTTGCGCCCCGGTCGTCGTTATATTTGCCGCCGCCGTTTGCGCCGCGGTTATTGTTATTATAGCCGCCGTCGCGATTGCCGTAGCCTCCGCTTCTGTTGCCGCCATTGCGGTTGCATCCTCCGCTTCTGCCGCCGCCTCCGCGCCTGCCTCCGTCGTCGTAACCGACGTAGTCGCCCTTAGGAACGATAACCACATAGCGGTTAGGTTCCTCACCCTCGCTGGAAGTGGTAGCCAATTGGCTGTCCGCAAGCGCTGAATGGATGACCCGTCTTTCAAAGGGATTCATGGGCTCTAAAACTATTCGCCGCCCGGTTTTCGCCGCCTTTACGGCAAGCTTATTCGCCAATGAAGTTAAGGTTTCCTCGCGTTTCGCGCGGTAATTTTCCGCGTTTATGACCAACTTCTGAAAGTCGCCGTCGCCTTGGTTCGCCACCAATAACGCCAAATACTGCAAGGCATCCAACGTTTCGCCGCGGTATCCGATAACGTTTCCGCTGTCTTCGCCCTTGACGTCCAACAATATGCCGTCGTCGGTCTCATTGCCGGTTACGGCGCAATCCAATTTCATCTTTTTCAGAACTTCACCGATAAACTCGGCGGCAACGGCAGCCTTGGAGCCGGGTTCCGCCGGTCTGACGACCTTTACGGTCTTAACCGGTTCCGCTATCGCCGCTTCAAACAATTCCGCGTCCGATAATTCCTGCGCGTTGTCCTCCGTTACCGCTGCAGTCGACTCCTTAAGCACAAGTCTCACCACGGTTTTTTTGAGAAAGCCGCCTTCGGACAAAACCTCCGCGTCTACTTCTTCCCGTGTAACTTTCAGCTCTTTTAAGCCGCGCGCTATGGCGTCTTCCACGGACGACGCCTTTACTTCAATGCTTTTCATTTAAAATTCCTCCGACAAGGCACAAATTCCCGACGCCGTTTAAAGCCGCGGGAAAATTTCCTTTCGTTTATTTGAACGTATTAGAAAGACGTTTTTCCTCGTCTTTTTTATCCAAACGCTTGGCTATCAAATTATATGTCAGTTGGAAAACCACGCCGAACAGCGAGCTTACAAACATATATATCGTAAACGCAGTACTGTAAAGAAGAGAGAATACGCCGAAGACAAGAGGCATGATATACTGCATCATCTTCATATTCGCGCCCATAGCCGCCGTAGCGCCCGCGCCGCTTTCGCCGTTACCGGTCGGCATAGGCGGTTGCTGCTGAGTTCCCGTAAGTTTTTGAGTTAAGAAGGAAAGCACTATCGACAGCAGCGGCAAAATCAAAAGACCGTTCCACTCTCCGTTTTTGCCGTAGCCCTCGGTACCGAGCAGACCGCCCATAACGAGGTTGTAACGGTCGGGATTTACATCGCCGCCCACATTAAGCTTTCCCAAACCCGATCCCGCAAAAGTGTCGTATTTAGGAATGGTTTCCTTCCACGAATCGGGCATAAACACGTTGTGTATCCAAAGCCAACCGTCTAATTTATAATTTTCCTTAACGGCATCCTGTCCCGCCTTTACGACCGCGGGATCATTTTTTGCCGTCGTGCTTGCCGTCGCGGCGCGCTGCAGCGTTTCGGCGGCCGTCATGCCGGCGGTTTTCGCCGCTTCGGCTTTCTGCTTAGAATCCTCGTTCTCAGAAATGCCTTTAGCGTATTCGTCCGCTATAGCCTTACGCTCCTCCTCGGTTTTGCCCGATCCGGCGGTGGCGTCAAACGACGCGTCGTAATAAGTCTTGTAGATCTCCTCGATTTTAGCGTTATACGCATCTTCGCCGGCGACTCTGACCGTCTCATCGTAGGCGGCCTGCCCGTAAGGATCCACTACCGCGGAAAAAACTATGTTTGCGTTCACATATGCCTGCGCGTTCTGATAGTTGACCATCTTGTTGAAGCCCTGGAAGATAACTATGAATATAACCAAGGTAACTATCATAGGCAGACACGCGCCGATCATCTTGTAGCCCTCTTCCTTATAAAGGGCCATTTGCTTCTGCTGAAGCATTTCACGGTTATTCGCATACTGCTTCTGAAGCTTTTCAAGTTTAGGCTGCATCCTCTTCATCGCCTGCGCGTTTTTGCGCATTACGTTTTTCTGCCAAAAATCAAGAGGGGATAACGCCGTCTTGAGTATAAGCGTAAAGACCACGACCGTCCAACCGAAACTCCCTATCGCCTCGTCTAAAATGATCAAAAACCGCGCGATAATGTTGCCGGGTTCATCCGCCCGCATGCCTCCGTCCTCAATCAACGCCTGCGAATTGCACGCGGAAAGCGTAAACATGAGAAGAGCGACGATAAACAGCAAAGCGAAAAACCTTGCCTTGCGTTTTTTTTCAAGCTTCATAAAATCCACTTTAACTTACCTCTGTAATTTTCGGGAACGGGATCGAAACCGCCCTCGGTAAAACCGTTGCAACGGACTATACGCTTAAGCCCCATGAAACCGCCTTTGAAAAAGCCGTGCTTCATAATGGCGTCCAACGTGTACATCGAGCATGTCGGAGTAAAAGGACACCCGGTTTTAAGCGACGGTGAAATGAACCGCTTATAAAACATTATGCCGACTTTTGCAAACCGTTTTAACATATTAAAATCTCCGTTTTGCGCGGTTTGCCGAAAGTATGCCCTTTCGCCGCGGCTGTCAAACGATTAAAAGCGCTTGTTTTCCGCATTTTGGGATAAAATCAGACGCATCGTCCTTAAAAAGCCGCCGAACGCTTGTTTTTAGTGTTTTACATCGGATAAAATACGCCGTTTTTGCAGGAGCGGACGGGAAACGCTCTTACGGGGGCTTAAACCTTGTCCGCGCCGCCGTCCGTTTCGGGTTTAATCAGTCTCCCCGCCTTTTTCAGCGCGTGGCGCATGCTTGACGAAACCTCGCGCAGACCTAAGCCGACAATATCTTCTTTAGCCACGAACACATAGTTGTAACCGCGCTCAATCTCCGGAAGAAGCGCGCGGAAACTTTCCCGCAGCACCCTTTTTATTCGGTTTCTCTTGACGCTGTTGCCGAGCTTTGCGCCGACCGAAAAGCCCGCCTTAATGCCGTACCGCGTCTTCGCGTAAACCACCGTCAACTGCTTGTTGCCCGCGCCCGCGCCCTTGTTGAATACGTAGCGGAAAGAAGCGTTCGACTTCAAGCGGTAATCGGGCTTCTTTTTACGCGCTGACCTCTTTCCTGCCTTTCCTGCGTCGTCTTGACAAAACATTCCTTCCGCCTTTTGTCGCCATTCTGGCTCTGAAACCGTGCACCTTATTGCGATGATTTTTCTTTGGTTGATATGTTCTTTTCATGATCCTGACCTTGACCGGCGCGGCGTAAATTTCTTGCGAACCGCACTCCTGATTGCACTGAATATAAATAACATGCTAGTCATATTATTATACAAAGACGGAGTTCATATGTCAAGCAAATAAAGCCGTGCGGAAAAATCGTGCGGTCGCCGTAAAGAACGGCTTTTTTTACTTCGCGCGGGCGGAAATTTTGTCACGCAGTTAAAATCGCTTGACAGCAAATGAAGCCGTGCGGAAAAATCGTGCGGTCGTCGTAAAGAACGGCTTTTTTGCTTCGCGCGGGCGGAAATTTTGTAACGCAGTTAAAATCGCCCGACAGCAAATGAAGCCGTAAAGAAAAATCGTGCGGTCGTCTTAAAAAGCGGCTTTTTTGCTTCGCACGGGCGAAAATTTTGTATGGCAAAGTGCAAAACCTTTATCGTATTTACCAAGCCCTTTACGTACCGTAATATTGTAAGCGCAAAACCTTTTATTGTATTTACAAAGCTTTTATATATCATAATATAGCAAACGTAAAATCCTTATTATATATCAAATTTGGTCGGGCAAAGTTCAGCGCCCGACCAAATCAAACATAATATTAAAGATAACGCCAAAAGATATTTTCGCGGATACTTGAAGAAGCGATCCGCCTGCAAACAGCTCAAGCGCATTATGTTTATTGCGGCATCTTTTAAATATCCCGCAATGTCGGATATATTCCGTTTGCGAAGTCAAGGCTTTCGAAACTCCAAATCTCCGCGCTCCAACCGAGAGTGTTTGTGTAGAAATCGGAGCTATTCAGATTGCTGAGTGTACAAGGCGTGCCTAGCGTATTATTGGACGTTGAATACTCGGTTTCACCGATTTTACTATAATAGGTCTGCCCCTCATAAAAATAGCAAA
>JAITEJ010000064.1 GCA_031282095.1 Clostridiales bacterium | reverse complement strand
TTCCGTTTTCAAGTGAAACCTCGCGGTGGCTTTCATCTAAGTTCGCAAAACGCACGAACTTCTGCAAACGCGCCTCGTAAGCGGTTACATCGAAAATGTCGGCGGCGATCATGTATATCAGATCTATCTCAAAGCCTTCGTACGTCGGTAAGGACGGATTGATGAGCTTTGAAAAACCCGGAACATTTGTCTTTACGCTGGCGCAAATGTAACCCCGCGATTTGATGTATTCCATTATATCGTCTTGCGACTTTCCCAAACTGGAACCGCACGCCGTCAGCATAATCGCAGTAACGCAGAAAAATACCGCGCATAAAACGGCGGCGGCTCTTTTCAGTTGAGCCGCAAAACCGCACGCATCCGGTTTCACCTTACCCGCAGCAACTGAAACATGTTGCACCGCCGCTTTCCCGCAAAGACCGTTTGGACCGTCCGTATGTCGTTCTGCCTCGCTCGTATAACCTGAAACACACTGCGCCGCCGTTTCTCCGTAAATACCGTCTGAGCCGTCCGCTTTTCGTTCCGAGGTGACAAAACTCGAAACGCCTTGCACCGCCGCTTTCCCGCAAAGACTGCCTAAACCGATTTTCCTTAATTTAATCATAGATAAAAAATCCTCGCCCGCGTTTAATTATCATACTATATTTTGTCGACTATTTTTCTTAATATGTAAACCGTTCGGCACGATTGCTCCGATTCTTATAATTAACGGATTTTTACGCATTGATATAACAAATCGCGCGCAAACCGTTAAATTTGCGCGCGATTAAAAAAAACGAATATCAACACTGTTCCGCTGTAATTCCGATTATCCTTAATCGATAAATTTTTGAAGGCGGATAATTTTTCGCTCGTTAGTCGTTTATTTTCAACAAGAACACGCCTTGCTTGGCATGGCAGAGGGGGCATTCCGAAAAAGCCTCTTTGCCCTCGTGCTCATAACCGCAGTCGCCGCACTTCCATTTTACGGACTTCGGCTTTTTATACATAGTTCCGTCGCGCATTTGTTCGTAAAGCTGAGTGAATAATTTTCGGTGGCAGCTCTCCACTTGTATGAGATTGTCGAAAAGTCCGGCTATGTCGTCGAAACCCTCTTGCTTGGCGATTTTGCCGTATTCGGGATAAATCCGCTTTTCCTCCTCCGTCTCATCCTCGGCGGCAAGTTTCAGGTTATCCGCAAGATTCCACTTTTCCTTAAACGGATAGCCTGAGGCTATGTCGATGTTCTCGATTACGCCGGCGTCGGCGGTTTGAATAAACGAATAGAGCATTCTGGCGTGATTGAACTCGTTTAAGGTCACTTTAGCAATGAGGTCCGCAAGGGCTTTCAGTCCTTGCATTCGCGCGCCGTATTCGATAAACTCATAACGCGTCCGCGCCTGCGTCTCTCCGGCGTATGCTTTCGCAAGATTGTTATAGGTTTTACTGCTTAATAATTTCATTTAATTTACTCCTTTATTGAAAGTTATGTAGGTTACGTGTACGCGCTTGCGTTTCTCCGCTGAGGTCATTAACGGTTTTCCGTTTGGCGGTTTCATTTTAATTATTCCCCCACTTACGGGACGTGGATTGAAATTTGACGTATTTGCCGTCATTTGTGCCATGTTTGCGGTTCGTCCCGTAGCCATGTACGTCTTAAAGCCGTTTTAATTATAGAAAATTTCGCCGTTTTTTATTCAAGCCCGCGGATATTATTTTTAAGGATTTCTGTCACGACTCTTAAACCTTCGTCGGAATAAGCCGCTCTATTCTTTTTTCGCGGAGCGCAAACGATTTTATTTTCGGTTTTTCACTTGAATACGCGGTTCGGTTGTGATAAAATATAAATATATGAATACGAAAATCAAGTTATTAACCCTTTTAGAGGGGGCGTGCGGGAAAAGTATTTCGGGGGAAAGCATTGCCGCCGAATTAGGCGTTTCACGCGCGGCGGTGTGGAAAGCGGTCAACGCGCTGAAACGTGACGGCTGCATAATCGAGGGCGTACAAAACCGCGGGTATCGCTTGACGGGCGGCGTTCTGAACGCGGACGCAATTCTCCCGTATCTCAAATTTCCCGCGCGAATCAATCGGGTGCGCGTTTTCCCCGTGCTTGAATCCACCAACAAAACCGCTAAGGAAACAGCCGTAAGCGGCGCTTACGCGGTCGGTGAAAACGATGACGGGAATAGGTTTTTTCCCGTCGTTATCATAGCCGATACGCAAACAGCCGGGCGCGGACGGTTGGGCAGATCGTTTTATTCTCCGGCGGGAACGGGGCTTTATATGAGCTTCATTCTGCGTCCCGAATACATTGCCTTGCCGCAGATCAATTCGGTAACCGTATACGCGGCGGCGGCGGTGTGCAAGGCAATCAAAACCGTATGCGGGGCGGAGTGCGGCATTAAGTGGGTGAACGACATTTTTCTGAACGGGAAGAAGATATGCGGCATTCTTACGGAAGCCGTATCCGACCTTGAATCCGCTTCCGTAGAACATATAATTTTGGGTATAGGCATAAACGTCGCGACGACAAATTTTCCGGAAGATTTGGCGTCCGTTGCGGGCGCGATTTTTCCGCAATCGGATGTTAAACAGTCATATAACGCGGAATTAACTTCAAATACCGCCGCATCTGATATTTTTATCGGCAATATGCGGAAACGACTTGCCGCCGAATTGATAAACATATTCGACGGCGCGTATCCCGAATTTACATTTGAATCCGCTCTTGCCGAATACTGCGGACGGATGCTTTTCCGGGGTAAAACCGTGACCGTATCCAAAGCGGACGCAAAATTCGACGCCGAAGTCGTCGGCATAGACGCGGTCGGGCGGCTTACCGTGAAAAAATCCGACGGGGCAATTGAAAATCTGTTGTCCGGCGAGATTATATTGAGGTAACGCGCAAGCGTTTAAGAATACTACTTTGGTTCGGCTCTTTAACACCTGCAAACCCCAAAGCGCGATAGTGTTCTGCAACACCAAGCGCATGGCGGACGAAATATGCCGCTTTTTAAACAATCACGGCGTAGGCGCGGAGGCTCTGCACGGCGATATGCCTCAATCGGCGAGACGGCGCGTTATGGACGCCATGAAAGCCCATAAAATCAATATCCTCGTCGCCTCCGACGTCGCCGCCCGCGGTATCGACATAGACGACGTCGACTACGTAATCAATTACAATTTACCGAACGACGCCGAATGTTACATTCGTTATATTAAGTCGTCGTTATACAATCACACGACTCTGCGGAGCTCGCGCCCGGACAGTCGTAGCCCACGCTAAATAGGGTTACAAATGATGAAACGTTCTCAAACTGAAAATCTCAACTAAAAAACGACGCGCGCACAAATTATGTTCTCAGAACCTGTATTCACAAGGGATATGTGACACAATATAAAAATAAAATAGCCAATCGTTTCTAATAGGGGAATAACTTAACTTAAGGATAAAAAATCGCGCCACGCAAAATGAAATCAGCAGTCAATTTTCATATACATACCACTCACAGCGACGGCGGCAAAACACCCGCCGAAGTCGTCGCATTGCTTGCGGACGCCGGCGTGAAGTATTTTGCGATCACCGACCACGATCAGATAACAGGCAATACAGCCGCCGCATCGCTCGCGACGAAATATGGGTTGGAGCATATAAACGGAATCGAATTATCGTGTTGCTTTTCGAACGGCGAAATCGACCTTGATGAATCGTGGAACTGTCATATTTTGGGGCTTGGAATTGATATGGTCAAAATGCGAACGGAGCTCGCGCGGATCCAAATTGAAAAGGACGCCGGACTGCGCGAACTATTCGACTTGCTTGTCGCGGACGGATACAATATAGAAATAAAGCGTGCGACGGTGAACGGCAGAATCCCGGCGAGAAAGGCGATTTCGAGAGAACTTATAAACAAGGGGTACGCCGCGAACGGTGACGAGTGTTACA
>JAITEJ010000003.1 GCA_031282095.1 Clostridiales bacterium | reverse complement strand
CGACCCGGTTTCGCGGAATTTCGCCTTTCGCGCCGCTCTTTCCGAATAATTTGAGGCTTAATAAGCGTGTGCAGTTTGGAGATAACCGCGAGTCTAGCGCATAAAATTGGAGGAGCTTGACCCGTTCGACTCGTCAATGCTGTAAAAGGCAAAGAAATTAAGCTTTCCGCGTATGCGGCGGCTGAGGAAAAACAATAAGATGTTGAAACTCTACAATACACTTACGCGCCGAAAGGAAGAATTCGCGCCGGTCTCCGATAAATATGTCGCGATGTATTCTTGCGGTCCCACAGTATACGGCTTCGCGCACATAGGTAATATGCGCACGTATATTTTTATGGACATACTGCGCCGTACCCTGAAATACTGCGGTTTTAAACTGAAAGGCGTTATGAACATAACCGACGTGGGGCATTTGCTTGCCGACTCGGACGACGGTGAGGACAAAATGGAGGTCGCCGCGCGTGAGCAACGGAAAAGTCCATATGAAATCGCCGCGTTTTATACCGGTGTTTTTATGGACGACATAGCCGCCCTTAATATCGGCAGACCGGAAATAATCGCCAAAGCAACGGAACACATTCCTGATATGATAAAATATGTGCAAAAATTAGAGGAATTAGGATATGCCTATGAAACCTCGGACGGCATATATTTCGACGTCGCGAAGTTTCCGGGTTACGGCAAGCTCTCCGGCGCGCGTCTGGAAGAGCAGATTGCGGGTGCGCGCGTTGAAGTCAATCTTGAGAAGCATAACCCGCAGGACTTCGCTCTTTGGAAAAAAGCCGAGCCCAACCACATAATGCAATGGCGGAGTCCTTGGGGTATGGGTTATCCGGGCTGGCACATAGAGTGTTCCGCAATGAGTATCAAATATCTGGGCAAGCTGTTCGACATACATACGGGCGGCGTAGACCACATACCCATTCACCATGAAAACGAAATCGCGCAGAACGAGGCGATGACGGGACAAAAAAGCGTGAATTTTTGGATGCACGGCGAGTTCATGCAGGTGGACGGCGGCAAAATGTCCAAAAGTCTGAAAAATACTTACACCGTCGCGCAACTGCGCGAGATGGGGTACGACCCTATGGTGTTCCGTTATTTTTGTATGCAGGCGCATTACAGAAAAACGCTTAATTTCACTTTCGAGGGTATGGACGCTTGCAAAAAGGCATATGAACGGATGCTTTCCGCCCTTTATAAGCATAAAGTTTCGGATAAAGTCACTGATACGGCGATTATCGGAAAATATCGCGCCGAGTTTCGGGATGCGGTTGAGGACGACTTAAATCTGCCGCTTGCAATGGGCATATTGTTTACCATGCTTAAAGAGGAGCGTTCTAAGGACATTTATGCCCTCGCGTTGGAAATGGATAAAATTTTCGGGCTGTCACTGGACAAGGCGCGTCTCTGCGAGGACGATGAAAAGCCCGCGGCGGTTCCCGATAATATCCGCGTTCTTGCCGAAGCGCGCGCGGAGGCTAAACGCGCTAAGGATTGGGCGAGAGCCGACGCTTTGAGAAGCGAAATTAACGCCGCAGGATACGAACTGATCGATACCAAACAAGGCTACGAACTCCGCGAACGCAAAAACTGAGAGCGGTAAAATAAAACCGCCGTGTTACGGTAATTTGCCGGCATAAGTATAACGCAAGACGAAAATAAACGAGACCGGGAACTCCGCGGACTAAAAACCGACCGGAGCAACGCAGAGCTGTTGTGTTTTGGAATTTACGAACTCAAGCATGACTGAGGACATAGGGTATTGAACGAGAGAAAATTTGACGGAAAAGCGGAGGCGTACGCCGCGGCGCGTCCATCCTATCCGCCCGATTTAATGGATATGCTGTTTGACGCGTCGGGCGCCGTAGGTATGTTCAAAAATTGCGCAGTCGCGGACGTGGGGAGCGGACCGGCAAGTTTGCCGAACTTCTTTTGGAGCGCGGCGCGAGAGTGTTTGCGGTAGAGCCGAACGGATATATGCTTGCGGATGCGGAAAAATGCCTGTCCGAATACACTCTTTTTGCCGCCGTGCGCGGTTCAGCGGAAAATACCTCTCTTTCAGCCGCATCAGTTGATTTCGTTACCGCGGCGCAAGCCTTTCATTGGTTTGACGCCGCCGCTTTCCGAAAAGAATGTTTAAGAATATTGAAACCGGGCGGCAAGG
Source organism: Clostridiales bacterium (assembly GCA_031282095.1). The sequence continues at coordinate 341 of JAITEJ010000003.1, read as the reverse complement.
TTGCGCTTGTTTGGAACGCCTTTGATTCTTCCGATGAAACTTGCCGGGCATACGGTGAATTTTTAGCGGCGCGTTGTTCGCTTTTCAAGGGCTTCGGCGGCGGTTATGCCGACAATACAGACGCAATAACCCTCTTTTTCGGCGGCACTTATGAAACCGTGAAAATCCCGGGCGTTCAGAAATACGACAAGCGGCATTTTATTGACCGCGCCCTTTCCTCTTCGTATACGCCGCGTCCGTCCGATGACGGTTTCAAAGCTTTTTCGGACGACCTTTCTCAATTTTTCGATGCCAACGAAAGAAGAGGCGTAATTCGCTTTACCTGCTCGACCGCGGTCTAT
>JAITEJ010000201.1 GCA_031282095.1 Clostridiales bacterium | reverse complement strand
TATTGTTTTTCTCCTTCCGAAAACGATGGTTTTATTGACATATGATAACATGAAAAAAGTCGAATTTCAATAGAAATCAGCAAATTAATTTCACATTTTTGCAATTTTTTTGGATTATGAAAATGCGTCCGCCGTTACCGGGGAGAGCGGCGCGAAACCTCGCGCTTAAAGCCGCCTTAAGGAGCCGGCTTCAACGGCGGATTTTCCCCCGCAATACTTGCTTTGCGGGTAAAGGGCTAATTTGACAGCCCTCGTATTCGTACTCGTTCAGATCTACCCGCAATCTTGCTTTGCGGGTAAGGGGCTAATTTGACAGCCCTCGTATTCGCACTCGTTCAGATCTACCCGCAATACTTGCTTTGCGGGTAAAGGGCTCAGAGAGAGGATTGTTTATCGAAAGCGATTTTGCCCGCAATATCTATATATGCTTTACGCGTAAAGGGCGTAACGCTTCCTTAAAGGACATATCGCCTATTCTTTAAACGGCATAGACGGATGCGCGCCGAGAGCATAATATTTATCACTACGAATAAACAATATCTTGCGCTCATTAGGGCATTGGATTTTGCGCGGGGAGGCAACTCTTCTGACTTTCCCCCGCTTTTACCGACGATGCTCTTATGCACTGGATTCCGCGTGTGGAGGTAACGCTTAATTACAATTTATAGCCGGTTAGCGCACGATCAAAAACCGGATTTCGCGCATGGAGGGAACGCTTAACCGTAAACAAACGGTGTTACGGTATTAGGCTTTGCGTGAGGGGGTAATATCCGACGTCCAATACCGGGAGAAATACCGCGACCGCCTCGTATTATGCTATGCGTGAGGGAGTAGTATCCGGCTTTTTGGGGGGCGTATGCAGCAAAACGGCGCGGCATTTTCGTTATGCTTTGCGAGGGGTAATATTTTCGCTTTGGGGGCATATGCGCAAAACAGCGCCGTATTTCCATTATGCTTGCGTGAGAACCATAATATTCTCGCTGTAAATAACGGTATTTTATGCTCTTTGCGTGCATTATACTTTGCGCAAGGGCATGACGCTTTTTATTATAAACAAAGAGTGTCCCCGTGTTCTTTACGGCATTATGCGTGTCGAGAATGCAATGCTTCTTGATATAAATAAAGTATCTTGCGTTCCCTTACGTCTTGTGTTTTGCTTGTTTAGGATGTAAGGGTTCGGAAATATTGCGGATTGCGTGTCGGTAAAAGCGACGGCAAAGAGACCGAAAGCGGCGGGAAACCTAAATAAAAGACAAGGACGCAATATTTGCGTCCTTGTCGTACGGATTGGTGTGGTGCGCCTTCAGGGATTCGAACCCGGGACCCACTGATTAAGAGTCAGTTGCTCTACCGACTGAGCTAAAAGCGCGTTATATTTAAAGCGTATATATTCTATAATAAAGCGCTAAACGTGTCAAACGATTTTACCGCAAAACCTAACAAGGACACGAATTTCGCAAATACGGCGAAATACCGAAGTGCTACTGCAAGAGAAAAAACAAAAGAAGTGGTGCGACCGAAGAGACTTGAACTCCCACATCAAAGATACCGGAACCTAAATCCGGCGCGTCTGCCAATTCCGCCACGGTCGCAAGATGTTTGATATAAACGGAGTTTTTGTTCCGCTCCCGTAAATAAACGCACCGCCGCGGCTTGAAGCGCAAGACTTGAATACTCCTCACCCGAAGTATAGTCCGGCAGACAAGCGTTCACTCGGCAGACAAGATATGCGCGGTTGCGGGTTAAAGTTTCATTTCCGCTCCGCTCCGATTTCGGGCGAAACGAAATAAGCGGTAAAAGTGGTGATCCATCGGAGGGTCGAACTCCGGACACCATGATTAAAAGTCATGTGCTCTACCGGCTGAGCTAATGGATCGTAAATCTGCGAAAAGCGGCAACTTTCCGCGTATTATTTTAGGGATGAATACGCGCCGGTTAAGGCGGGATTCGGACGTAGACCCTTGTGGCAGGGGTGGCAAGATTTGAACTTACGAGTGCGGGAGTCAAAGTCCCGTGCCTTACCGCTTGGCTACACCCCTACGGTTTTTACGGAAACGATTTGCCCAAACGGGCAACCGCTTCCGCATGGTATTAAAAATGGGGTGAGCAATGGGATTTGAACCCATGACCTCCAGGGCCACAACCTGGCGCTACTGCCAACTGAGCTATGCCCACCGTAAAAAAATACGTGTTCGACGCGCGGATTAATGAAAATAAAACGACGCTTGCAAGAGCGAAAGTCTTTCCTTTTTAACCGTATGCCGCCATACGCTCCGAAACCGTAGATCCCGCACGGACACGGTATCTTTCCTTTCTCGACCATATACGCCGTAAAAGCCGCAGGTTTCGCGCTCCGATTCGGATTTAAAGATTCCAACGGAATGTTCATCAAACGGGAGTTTGACGAACATCGCAAAACGCGTATTAAAATCCCTTGCGGACGCATAGCTTTCAGACAATGGAAACGATTGGTAAGCGAACCTCGGTAGCCGTCCGCGCCGTAAGTGTTTTGGCGGACCAGGAGGGATTCGAACCCCCGACCCACGGCTTAGAAGGCCGTTGCTCTGTCCTACTGAGCTACTGGACCGTAAGGTGGAGCGGGTGATGGGAATCGAACCCACGCGACCAGCTTGGAAGGCTGGGATTCTACCGTTGAACTACACCCGCGTCAAAAAAAATGCTTCACGTCGTGCGGACTCGCCACAATAAACTCAAACACCGTTAATGCTTTAGCATTCTATCACGGCGCGCGCGGCATGTCAACATTATTTAGGCGGTTACGGCGTTTCTTTGAAAATTTTTTTGCCGCGGACACGCCGAAAGGCGAAACGCGGGATAAAACGCGGGTTATCGAACCGTCGGCGTAGGCGCTTTTTATCTATTTGTCGGGATAATTTCATTGTCGTGTCTTAAATGCTTGCTTTTGGAGCGTCCATGTATTAAAATATATACGCCGATCCGAATAAAGGTAAAAAGAAGAGAATAATAACATACGCGCGTTTTGCGCCGGCGCGCACATCGGTTCTTATAACGCGGAAAACGTAGTGAAAATCCATAAACGCGCGTTTTGTGCCGGCGCATACTTCGGTTAGCTTTTGTTTATGCCTGCACGCGACGATAACATTCGCGCGCTTAACGTTGGCGCATACCGTTGTTGCGTCGCGCCGCGTCGGTTGTTCTTGAGTTTGTAACGCGCGCCGCGTCTCATGCCGGCGCATACTTCCGCACCTTTAAGAGCGGACAAAAATAATAATATACGCGCGCCGCGCGTCGGCGCGTGCCGAAAAGGAAACAATATGGCGGAATTTTTTACGGGACTGAAAAGAACCGATATGTGCGGAACGCTTCGCACCGAGCACAACGGGAAAGAGGTCGTCGTCATGGGCTTCGCGCAAAAGTGCAGAAATTTAGGCGCGCTTTTGTTTATCGATCTGAGAGACCGCACGGGTATCGTGCAGGTTGCGTTCGACATATCCGCAAACAAGGAATTGTTCGACAAGGCTGCGTCCGTGCGCAACGAATATGTGCTTGTGGTCAAAGGCTGCGTACGGCTTCGTTCCGCGAAGAACGAAAACGCGAATATGCCTACGGGCGGCATTGAGGTATGCGCGTCCGATTTGCGCATCGTCGCGGAGGCTGAAACCGCGCCTTTCTTTATCGCCGACGACGTAAACGTCAACGAACCGCTCAGGCTCAAATACCGTTATTTAGATTTACGCCGCCCCGCCTTGCAAAGCAAGCTGATAATGCGGGATAAAATTGCGCGTACCGCGCGTAATTACCTGGCTGAACATGACTTTTTGGAGATTGAAACCCCATTTTTGGGAAAATCCACGCCGGAAGGCGCGCGCGACTATTTAGTGCCGTCGCGAATTAAAAACGGCGCGTTTTACGCCTTGCCTCAGTCTCCTCAGCTTTATAAGCAACTGCTTATGATTTCCGGCATGGATAGATATTATCAAATCGCGCGCTGTTTCCGCGACGAGGATCTGCGCGCCAATCGTCAGCCGGAGTTCACGCAGATAGATATGGAAATGAGCTTTGTGGACAGCGAGGACGACGTTATGGATATCGCGGAGGGGCTTATCAAGAAGCTGTTCGCGGACTGTCTGAGCATTAATTTCACGGAGCCTTTCAAGCGGCTTTCTTTTACGGAAGCCATGAATCGGTTCGGCAGCGATAAACCGGACACCCGTTTCGGGCTGGAACTTCAGGACTTAAGCGCGGAAGCCGCGGAATGCGGTTTCGGGATGTTTAAGGACGCCGTCGCAGGAGGCGGCTCCGTCCGCGCGATAGTCGTACCCGGCGCGGCGGCGCGGTTTACGAGAAAGGATTGCGACGCGTTCGGTGAATTTGTAAAGGATTTCGGCGCTAAAGGCGTGGTGTCCGCGCTTTTTAAGGACGGCGCGGCCCCGTCGTTCTTTAAATTTTTGAGCGAGGCGGAAATTACGGCGTTTAAGGCGCGGCTTGATGTAAAAGAGGGCGACGCGGCGTTTATTGTCGCGGATAAGAGCGATAAAACGGTATTTGACGCGCTGGGCGCCCTGCGTCTGCATATAGCTAAAAAGCTCGCGCTCATTGACGAGAGCAAATTCGACATACTTTGGGTTAAGGATTTTCCGCTGTACGAATACAGCGCGGAGGACGGAAGATACTATGCTATGCACCATCCGTTCACCTGCCCGAAAAACGAGGATCTTCAATATATGGAGTCCGATCCGCTTAAGGTGCGCGCGAAGGCGTACGACCTCGTTATAAACGGGCAGGAGGCGGGCGGCGGCAGCGTCAGAATCCATGATCCCGCGATACAGAAACTGATGTTCCGGGTTTTGGGTATGAGCGATGAGGAGATAAAGGAGCGTTTCGGTTTCTTCATCGAGGCGTTCAAATACGGCGCTCCCCCCCACGGCGGGCTTGCGTTCGGAATGGATAGACTGACCATGCTTTTTACGGGGACGGATAATATAAAGGACGTCATAGCTTTTCCTAAGGTTCAGAACGCGTCTTGCTTGATGACGGGCGCTCCCGATGTTGTGGAGAATAAGCAGCTTAAGGAATTGGGGATAGAGATATGTCGCAAGGAATAGGCAAAAAGGGACCGACGATACGGTTTATCTTTCCAAAGGGATAATTAAACCGTTTGAAGCCGTTTTTTATTCCGTCGTTTATAGGGATGATGCCGTTAATATGGTAGAAAGAGGAACAATCGTAAAACTAAAAAAGGACAAAGCGGTCGTTTCTTTCGACCGTCATTCCGCGTGTGATAAATGCCGTATGTGCGTGGTGTCGAAGGGCGGCATGAAGGTGGAAATTCTCATAAAAAACACGCTTGATAAGAACGTAGGAGATACGGTCAGCGTGGAAATGGGGAATAAATACGTTATGACCGCCGCTTTGATTGTCTACGTTATTCCCCTTATTTTGGTGGCGGTCGGGTTGATTTGCGGGAAGTCCGCCGGTGAAACCGTGCAGATTATATTGGCTTGCGCCGGTCTTGTGCTAGGCTTTGCCATAGGCGTTGTTCTTGATTCGGCGCTGAAAAAGATCAAGGGGTTCAGTCCCGTCATGATAGGCGACGAGGACTCGGCGGGCGGAGCGGGACTTCCGAACGGAACGGAATTATACCGTGCGGATCCGGCGGCGTATTACGGCTCGGAAGCCGGGAATGACGGGGAAGCGGACGAACGCGGTTAAAAAACTTAAAAGAAGTACATAAAAAGCCGATGAAGCTTCATCGGAAAAGGAGAAGAAAATGGCGGCATATTTAGACGCTACGAGTGAAAATTTCGATACCGTTATAAACGGTGATAAACCCGTGTTGGTTGACTTCTGGGCGAATTGGT
>JAITEJ010000174.1 GCA_031282095.1 Clostridiales bacterium | reverse complement strand
GTAAGCACGTCAAAGCAAGCCGCGCCGTACGATTCCGCTATGTCCGCGGCGAGATTTGTGGTGACTATCGTCTTTACGACGGCGGGATTTGAAGGTAAAACGCCGTTCGCGCGCTTTCTTTCAAGAATGTAAGAACATAACAGACTGCCCGTTTGATTGCCGGTAAGGAGAACGAATTTGCCGTCGCGGTTGCGAACGGCAACGCCCATACGGTCGCTGTCGGGATCGGTGCCGATAACCGCGTCCGCCCCTATCCTGTCCGCAAGCTCCACCGCAAGCTTCAGCGCGGCGGGATCCTCCGGGTTGGGAACGGGTACGGTGGAAAAATCGGGATCGGGCGACGCCTGCTCCGGGACGACTGTCACGGCGATTCCCATACGGCTTAATATGGACGTTACCGGTTTAAATCCGCTTCCGTGCAGAGGCGTGTAAACAAGTTTCAGATTTTTGCCGTTTTTGTTCACCGCATCGGGGGATAACGAAAGCTTCTGTATAGCGTCAAAATATGCTTCGTCGACGCCGCGCCCGATTATTGTGATATAATTGTCGGCGCGGAAGCCGTCCTTGCCCTTTATATTTTCAGGAGTGATGTCAGCGGACGATTCGGCTATGCCGAAATATCCGCTCTTGCCGATAAAGTCTACGACCGCCGCCGTCGCCTCCGGGGAAAGCTGCGCGCCGTCGCCGCCGTATACCTTATAGCCGTTGTATTGTTTCGGATTGTGTGATGCGGTTATCATTATGCCGCCCGCCGCGCCTAACTTACGTATGGCGAAAGAGCAAATCGGAACGGGGCGCACATCCTCGGTCAAAAACACGCGCACGCCGTTCGCGGACAACACGCGCGCCGCCGCGACGGCGAACTCCGCGCTGAAACGCCGCGTGTCGTAAGCGACTACTATGCCGCGACCGGCTTCCGCCTCGCCTAAAGAGTTTACGTAATCGGCTAAGCCTTTTGTGGCGCGTCTGACGGCGTATATATTCATGCGATTGGTGCCTAACCCCAAAACGCCGCGCATCCCCGCCGTGCCGAACTCAAGCTCGGCGCCGAACATAGACCTCAAAGCGTTTTCTTCCGTGACTGCGATGAGGGCGTCGCGCTCGCTCGCGCTCAGCTCCGACGACTCAATCCATAGTTTATAATTGTCAAGATAATTCATAAAACTCCTAATATGAATGTTAAGGTGCGATAATTTTATACGCCGCATGAAAAGTAGCTGCCAAATAAGCGATTTCCCGTTTTTATATTCAGACGGTTTACGCTTTTTCGGAGATTCGTTCTTAATATTTATTATAAGTGTTTAGCGCGGCATAGTCAAGTAAACAGCCGCCGTTAAATATGTTTAAAACCTATCGCGGCTCTCCGTAACATGGACGGGTATCATCCTGCTTACGGTGGCGAGGGTGCGGCGGTCTGGTCAATCTCCTGCATGAGAAGCCGTTCGTATCATCTTTCTTACGGTGGTGGGTGTGCGGCACTTGCGTATCGCGCTTTGACTCATTTGCGGCAGGGGCGCGGTTAAGTCCGTGAATGAATGCGGGCGCCGGTTACGGTATGCGTTCGGTTGAGGTCAGGAATGAACCTCGGACTTGCTTCGCTTGTAGTATTCGCTTCTGAGGGTTTTATAAAGCTCCGCCGTTTTGAGTATATAGCGCTGCTGCTCGACGGGCGACATAAGGGCGATTTGTTCCGCGTCTATCAAGCGGGAAATAGGGCTCTGTACGCTTTCGGTTTCGGTGGCTATAACCGAAAGAATCTTTTCGCGCAGGACCTTTTCAATGATCGGCAGTTTGCTTTTGGGCGCGGTATGCGCAAGGTTTCCGTAATCGTTTTCATTCATTCTCTTTTTGGCTTCAATCGCAAGTCTGCGAAGAGTTCCTTTCGGTCGTTTTACATTGCTCATAGGTATTTAATTTTTCTCCGTTTTGTTTTTTGCATCCGGGCGTACAGAGGACGACAGCGCTTTCTCAAAGCCGTCTGCGGCGTCTCGGCGTACGTCCGAATGTAGCATATTATCGTTAAAAAATGTGAAATCGGGCAAAAGAATATAAAATTCGACAAAAAAACAATTCGGCGCAGAAAATCCGCCGGCTAAAAAATTTACGCGGCAGAGACCAGCTTTACGTATGCCGTTAAATACGGAGACGGGCATAAGAAAAAATAAAGGGGATAAAACGACATATAAGTCAGATAAAGGGGTATTTTCCGAAATTGTCTTCATATCACCCGCGTTTTGACGGAGAGAATCGTAATAATTCCGTCATACTTCGGCTGTTCGTAACAGAGCGGAACCATTTCCATCGGCGGCGCTTTGCCGCAACAGAGTTTGACCGTTTCTCTCGGCGGCGCTTTGCCGTAACAGAACAGGACCGTTTCCATCGGCGGCGCTTTGCCGCAACAGAGTTTGACCGTTTCTTTCGGCGGCGCTTTGCCGTAAGAGCGCAACCGTTTTACCGTCCTCGGTTTGCAGAAACGGAGTTTGACCGTTCCGCATGCGGTTTGCTTGTTGAAACGGCGGGTAACCGTTTCAGCGTCAGCGGTCATCGGAACGGTGTAATCCTCAAAGTCGCTTTTAAAGCGCATATCGCGAAACGGTATATACAAAAACTGTTGCGCGCCGCGCCTTGACTTCTATCAGGCAAGAGCGTATAATTTTTGTATTCTTAAAGGATAAAGTCGGTAAATTGCAGCTATGACGAAAGAAAATACGGTAGAAGCCGGACCGCGCGGCGTCGTCTTGATCACCGGGGCTTCCTCCGGGATAGGGCGCGAACTGGCGGCGTTGTTCGTAAAAGGCGGATACGAGGTTTACGGCGTGTCAAGGTCGGGTATTTCCGAGGACGGAGTACGCGGATTGACGTGCGATGTTACATCCGAAGAGGATTGCGCGGCGGCGGTCGCGGCGGTCGTCGCGGCGGCGGGGCGGTTGGACATACTCGTCAATAACGCCGGTATGGGCATAGCCGGCGCCGTAGAGGATACATCCGCGAAAAAAGCCAAATATATATTCGACGTCAATTTTTTCGGCGCGTTTCACATGATAAAGTATGCGCTGCCGCATCTTCGCGCCGTTCAAGGGCGTATCGTCAACATAAGCTCCGTCGCGTCTAAAATCGCCGTACCCTTTCAGGCATTTTACAGCGCTACAAAGGCGGCGATGGATTCGCTCGCGTCCGCTTTGCGCGGGGAAGTTAAACGGTTCGGCGTGAAGGTGGTGAACATACTCCCCGGAGACGCCAAAACCGGCTTTACCGACAGCCGTGAAGCCGAAAACCCGGACGCGGCGTACGCGGAGGCTTATAAAAAGTCTATAGCCGTCATGGAAAAGGACGAGAGAAACGGTATGTCGGCTTTGGCGGTGGCGCGTACGGCGTTCAGGGTGTCCGTTCGCAGGCATCCGCCGAGAGAACGCGTCGCGGGCACGGAATACCGTCTGTTTGTCATATTGGCAAAATTTTTGCCGAAAAGCTTGACTGAAAAAATCGTACAGTCTATCTATTAGCCGGGGAATGCGGCTTAAAACGGGGGACGGCGGCTTAAAAAAGAAGATTTATGATCCTCTCGCGCACGCGAGTATGAATTAAACCCCTGTAGCAACCGTTTCACGGTAACCACTCATAAATTCTCTCACGCACGTGAGTGCGGATTGAAACGGAAAAAGCCCGCGTCTTTATCCCTGTGGTCGTTTTACGCGGTGGAGCGCGGACGGCTGACATCAGATGACAAGAGGGTTTGTCCGTTTGCGGCAGTTGCCGCTTGTCGTTGAAAAAACGGCTTTGGATAAAACGGCGAAAGAGGTTGTTCGTCACAGATGCTTTTCGCCGCAGAATAACGGGCTTAATATCGGAGCCGAGAATTTCTGTTTATCAGACGGGGCGAATGCCTTTTGCAGTCGATCGATATCGGCGTTATGCGCTGAATTGACGTTTAACATATAAAACATGGAACATAAACTCATATATTATGGATTTTTACGAATCAAACAAGCGTACGCTTGTCAATCATTTTTTAAACGGCGCTAAATCTAAGGAAAGTTTGGGATTAGAACTGGAACACATAGTCGTCCGCTCCGGCGACGGAAGAAGCGTTACATTTTATGAAAACGGGGGCGTGGAGGAGATATTGAATGCTCTTGCGCCTTATTACACCGAAAAAATCTATTCGGAAGGACGGCTGATAGGGCTTAAGCGCGATAAGTGTCTGGTAAGCTTGGAACCGGCCGCGCAGTTTGAGGTCAGTTTGGGCGAGTACGGGAGCGCCGCCGATTTTGCGCCCGCATACCGTAAGTTTTTTAAGGAAATACAGCCGATTTTGCGGAGTTTCGGTTTGGAGTTCGCTCTTTGCGGCTATCAACCGTTGAGTCGGGCGCGCGATTTGCCGCTGATACCGAAGCTTCGTTACCGAATGATGGACGAATATTTCCGTACGACGGGGAGCATGGGGATTAACATGATGCGCGGCACGGCAGCGACTCAGGTGTCCGTAGACTATGCCTCTGAAGCGGATTTCATCAAAAAATTCCGTCTGGCTAACGCGCTCACGCCGATTTTTGCGTTCATCACCGATAACGCGCGCGTGTTCGAGGGACGAAAGGCGGAGCGTATGACGCGCACCCGCGTGTGGGAGGACATCGACCGCGACAGGTCTATGTTCGCGGACGGCGCGCTTTCAAAGAGCCGTTTCGGTTTTTCCGATTACGCCGATTATATTCTGAACGCTCCCGCGATTTTGGTGTCTGACGGCGGCGCGCTGCGCTACACCGGCGCGGAGAAAATACGGGACATATACCGCGAACGCGTCATGACCGACGCCGACGCCGAGCATGTTTTGTCCATGTTTTTTCCGTATGTGCGGCTGAAAAGCTTTATTGAGATTCGAATGGCGGACAGTATGCCCATAAAAGAGGCGGCGGCGTTCGCCGCGCTGATCGAAGGCGTTTTCTACGGCGGCGATACGGATTCGCTGCTGCGGCTTTTTGACGGCGTTACGGACGCGGACGCTTATGCGGCGTTTGAGGAGTTTAAAAGCCGCGGCGCCGACGCGGAGGTTTACGGCAGACCGTTCCGAGAGGCGTTCAATACGCTGATCGCGACAGCAAGCAAGGGCTTGGCAAACCGCGGGGAGAAAAACGGGAAAATACTGCTTCCGCTCATTCAAAAAACCACGGTTATGATGAGAAATACGTCGGCGGGAGCTGGTCTGAAAAATACCGGTCAAGGATAGGTAATGATGGGCATAGCGAAATACGCCTCTCGTCGTGGGAAAATCGGCTTGACTAGTCAGATAATGACGGCGCCTGTGATTGATATAGGTATGCCGTGTGGACGGAGTGTATAGACGATTATGCGTTACGACTGTGAAAATCGGTCTGACACGGCGGGCAGTGCCGGCGCTTGTGATTGATATAAGTATGCCGCGTGGACGGAGTATAGACGATTATGCGTTACGACTGTGAATATCGGTCTGACACGGCGGGCAATAACGGAGCCGGGAATTAATATAAATATATTGTTATGGAAAAAACGGAAATGAAAGATACACTCTCCGAATATTTGTGTTTGGCGTCGGAAAACGACGCGGCGACCGCAGAGGACTTCCTTGCCGCGCGGGAATATATCCGCAATTCGACGGCGACGTTCCGCTTCGGGCAGTTGGAGTTTCAGTGCGCGCCCAAGATATTTACGCCGGATGCGTACGCCGTGATAAAGGACGCCGCGGAGACGACGGCGCGGATTTTGGAAAAGGTTATATCCCGCTATCTTGAGGACGAAAAATACCGCGCGTTGTTTCCGTTTTCCAAAGAACTGGAGCGGCTCATATTACTTCCTGCCGGATACGAGTCGAAACTGCCTATATCGCGGCTGGATATCTTCTTCAATGAGGAAACCTACGATTTTAAATTCTGCGAATTCAACGCCGACGGCGCGAGTGCGATGAATGAGGACAGGGAAATTTTTAACGCGTGGAAAAACAGCGCTTTGTGGAAAGTATTCCGTGAAAGATACGACTTTTCCGCTTTTGAGCTTTTCGACAGTTGGACGGATGCCTTTATGAATATATACGGCGGTTTCAAGGGGCGTGTCGATAATCCCTCGGTCGCGATAGCGGATTTTTCGGAAAGCGCGACCAACGGCGAATTCGCGGTTTTTAGAGATTCCTTTCTTAAACGCGGCATAAACGCCGTTATAGCGGAAATACGCGATCTGCGTTTTAAGGACGGCGCTTTGTACACTAAGTCGGGACTTAAGATAGACGCCGTATACCGCCGCGCGGTCACTTCGGAATGCATGGAAAAATTCGGAGAGATAAGCGACTTTATAGCGGCGGTAAAGGCGGGCGCGGTTTGTCTTATCGGGGCGTTCAGAACGCAGGTTATACACAATAAACATCTGTTTCGGATTTTACGCGCGCCTGAAACGGCGGCGTTCCTTACATCAGACGAAAACGCTTTCATAAACGCGCACGTGCCGAAAACCTTTTTATTGGAAATAGGTAAATTCGACCTGAACGATGTTCTGAAGAACAAAAACGCATGGCTCATAAAGCCCGCCGATAAGTACGGTTCGAAAGAGGTTGCCGCGGGCGGCGATTTTTCACACGGGGAATGGGAAAACCTGATTCGCGAACACGTCGGCAAGGATTTCGTTTTGCAGGAATACTGCCCGCCTTACCGTACGCCTAATATGTATTTTGATAAAGACGGCGTTTTACACCGCCATGATTACGGCAACATGACCGGTATGTTCGTATACGACGGCAAGCTTGCGGGACTTTACTCAAGGCAGATGAGAGGGCTGGTCACCACGCACCACAATCAAGGACGTGTGGCGTGCTCCGTTGTGTTGAGAAAAAGAGAGGGATAATAATGCTCCCGTCCGCGGCGGCAAGTCAGCCCATTTGCTAAAGGCGGATGCCGGAGAGGCGGCTGCGCGCCGCAATAAGGGCGGGCGGCGCGCTCGTCACGGCGAGAGACGGAAAGGGGTAGGAAAATATGAGCGTAACGCTTAACGCATATGCCAAAATCAATCTAGGATTGAATGTCACGGGGCGTTCGGGCGGTTTGCATACGATCGATACCGTTATGTGTACGGTTTCGTTGTGCGACGAAATAACGGTTGAGCGAAGCGCCGACGGCATGAATCAAGTGTTCTCCGACACGCAAGTGGACGGCGAGAACAGCGCGGCGCGGGCGGCGCGGCTTTATACCTCCGCTTTCGGCGGCGGTTATCGCATAAAAATAAAGAAAAAGATACCGTTCGGAGCGGGCTTGGGCGGTTCATCGGCGGATGCGGCGGGAGTATTCCGCGCGCTTGCCGCGCTTAACGGACGGGAGCCTGCGGCGGATATGCTTTCGGCGGCGGGTAGCGACGTGCCTTTTATGTACAGCGGCGGAGCGGCGCGTGTGCGCGGAACGGGAGGAGAGTGTCTGGCGCTGACTTTTCCGAAACGGCGCGTTCTTATAGCGGTTCCCCCTTTCTCCGTGTCTACGGCGGCGGCGTACGCGGCTTACGACGCGGTGGGCGGAGATGAAGCCGATATTTTACGCATAGCTGAGGCTTTGCAGTCCGGCGATATTTACGCTTTTAATGGTTGCCTTAAAAATGCCCTTTTCAGAGGCGCGGCGGAGACCGAACCCCGTCTGAAAAATTTTGCAGACCTAGTGGAAAAGGCTTGCCGTCCGTTCGGCGCGCCCTTTGTCATGACGGGCAGCGGAAGCGGCTTCGCAGTGCTTGCGAACGACGGTGACTTATTAAAAATAAGCAAAATTCTCAAAAGTGCGTCGCGGGTTTTCATAACGGAAATCCAAGGGGGTTGTTGAAAAATTGACTTCGCAGTATGAGAAAGATATACTGCGTATCGAATGCTTGCCGTATGAAGGATATCTTGCGTGTTGAAAGCTTGCCGTATGGAAAAGATATCTTGCGCGTTGAAAGCTTGCTGTATAGAAAAGATATCTTGCGTGTTGAAAGCTTGCCGTATGGAAAAGATATCTTGCGCTTTGAAAGCTTGCCGTATGGAAAAGATATCTTGCGCGTTGAAGGCTTGCCGTATGGAAGATATCTTGCGCTTTGAAAGCTTGTTGTATGGAAAAGATATCTTGCGCGTTGAAGGCTTGCCGTATGGAAGATATCTTGCGCGTTGAAAGCTTGTTGTATGGAAAAAGGCGTTTTACGCGTCGAATGCTTGCCGCGTTGTAAATGTGTTTTGTATATGATAAATATATTGTAATATTTTTTCGTTTTTTGTTATGATCGGCGAAAAAGGCGGAAAATGTTCTGTTTTTAAAGAATATTGCGGGCAACGATCGCTATTTGCGCAAAAACGTTTATTTATTGAAATACGGTTCACGCTGAGATTTGAGCCGGATATAACGCGTCAAATTTGTTTTCGCGGTTTTTCGCGTATTTGCGAGAATTTTTTCGGCGGTTAGGAAATATATTATAAACATACCGTTAAATTTTTGCAAAAGTAGGTTGTGTTATTTAATAAGTTTTGCTATAATAATTAAGATGAATACTCAAGATAGCTATCCCCTTTATCTTTTCCATGAAGGGACGAATTATGAATCATACAAACTGATGTCTCCGCTGAAAGTTTCTAAGGACGGCGTCGATCTGTGGCGTTTCCGCGTTTGGGCGCCGAACGCGTCCGCAGTGTCCGTCGTGGGCGATTTTAACGATTGGATCGCGGGCGTAAACAGAATGGAGGTTGACGACAACGGCGTTTGGACGGCTTACGTCGCCGGCGCCAAGCAGTATGATTGTTACAAGTTCGCGGTAGAGCTTAAGGACGGAAGCACTGTCAATAAAATCGACCCGTACGCGCTCCATTTTGAAACCGTACCGGGTAACGCCTCGAAGCTTTACGAGTCGGGCGCATACAAATGGGGAGATAAGAAGTGGCTTAGGGCGCGCGAAGCCTTTCAGCCGTCCGAAAGCCCAGTAAACATATACGAGTTGCACGCGGGTTCGTGGAAAAAATACCCCGACGGAAATTATTACAGTTACGAAAAGCTGGCGGACGAGCTTATTCCGTATATAAAGAAGATGAATTATACCCATGTCGAGCTTATGCCGATTACGGAATATCCTTTCGACGGTTCATGGGGTTATCAGCCCACCGGGCTTTTCGCGCCCACCTCGCGTTACGGCGCGCCGCACGATTTCGCGGCGTTCGTCGATAGGTGCCACCGCGCCGGTATCGGCGTGATTTTGGATCTCGTGCTGTCGCATTTCCCGCGCGACCGGCACGGCTTGGCGGAATTCGACGGCACCGCCCTTTACGAGTATGCCGATCCGCGTAAGGGCGAGCATAAGGAATGGGGCACCAAGATATACGACTTTGCCAAAAACGAGGTCAAAAGCTTTTTGATTTCGTCGGCTATGTTTTGGTTCGACGTCTATCACATAGACGGCATAAGGTTGGACGCGGTGGCATCCATGCTTTATCTCGATTACGGACGTAAAAACGGCGAGTGGATCAAAAACGAATACGGCGGTAATTATAATCTTGAAGCGCGCGATTTTCTGCGCGCGCTGAACACCGCGATTCTTTCCAAATACCGCGGCGCGATGACTATAGCCGAGGAATCCACCGCATATCCAATGGTTACGATGCCGGCTTACGACGGCGGTCTCGGTTTCAATTTCAAATGGAACATGGGTTGGATGAACGACAGCATTAAATATTTATCATGCGATCCTTTTTTCAGAAAAAATATGCACGGAAACTTGACTTTTTCCATTACATACGCGTTTTCGGAAAATTACGTTCTACCGCTTTCGCATGACGAGGTGGTTCACGGCAAGGCGTCCATGATCGGTAAATGTCCCGGGGAATATGACGCCAAATTTGAGAATCTGAAGGCTTTTTACGGATATATGACGGCGCATCCCGGCAAAAAGCTTACTTTTATGGGCAATGAGTTCGCTCAGTTCATCGAATGGAACTATATGCGCGAGTTGGATTGGTTTTTGTTGGATTTTCCGCGCCACCGCACTATGCAGAAGTTCGTAAAGGACTTGAACGAATTATATCTGAACACTCCCGCCATGTACGAGCAGGATTCTTCACTTAACGGTTTTAAGTGGATTGTCGTGGACGACAATCTGCAAAATATAATATCCTTTATCCGTTACGCAAAGGACGGAAGCTACGTGATAGCCGTCGTTAATTTCTCCGGCGAGGAGCGGGTCAAATACCGTATGGGCGTTCCGGAAAAGTATGATTACAAAACGGAGCTTCTGTCGAGTATGCAGAAATACGGCGGAGAAAGCACCCGCCGCATGACGTTCAAAACGGTGGAAAAACCGCTACACGGGCAGCCTTACAGCACTAAACTGATAATACCCGCCAACTCCGTGATGTTTTTAAAACCGCTGGGCACGGCAGATGAAGAATACGAAGAAAGCGGGGCAGACCTAACGCATATATCGCGGCGCGCGGCTCCGTCGAAAAAATAAAAGGGATACGACGAGGGTTTTCGTTTCGGAGATGTTTTAAAAACGCTTGTGAATTCCGAAAGGGAAGAATACGGCGTAAGCGGAGCAGGCTAAACGGCAGTATGTTACGGCGGCGGTTCCGCCGGAAGGATAAAGAAGATATGATAAGGATTCCCGTCCCCCCGGATTCTGGGGGACGGGAAAAGGGAGAGAAATATATGAAAGCGATTAAAAAGGATTGCGTAGCTATGTTGCTCGCCGGCGGTCAGGGAACGCGTTTGGGAGTTCTCACGAACGACGTGGCAAAGCCGGCGGTGCCGTTCGGCGCGAAATACCGCATAATAGATTTTCCGTTGTCTAACTGCGTTAACTCAGGGATCGACACGATAGGCGTGCTGACTCAATACCGTCCGTTTGAGTTACATCAGTATATAGGCAACGGTCAGCCGTGGGATTTGGACAGGCTGGACGGAGGCATTTATGTTCTGCCGCCGTTTATGCGCGCGAAGTCCGGCGAATGGTATAAGGGAACCGCTAACGCCATATATCAGAACATTGATTTTATCGATAGATACAATCCGGATTATGTGCTTATTCTGTCGGGAGATCATATTTATAAAATGGATTATTCGGCGATGCTTGCGGCGCATAAAAAGAACGGCGCCGACTGCACCATAGCCGTTCTTGACGTACCTTTGACCGAGGCGTCCCGTTTCGGAATCATGAACACGCGCGAGGACGGCGTTATTTACGAGTTCGAGGAGAAACCGAAAAAACCTAAGAGCACGAAAGCTTCTATGGGTATATACATATTTTCGTGGTGTAAGTTGCGCAAGTATCTCGTCGAGGACGAGGAAAATAAGTCGTCGTCGAACGATTTCGGAAAGGATATAATTCCCAAAATGCTGTCCGACGGGCAGCGTATGTTCGCCTACGGCTTTGATGATTACTGGAAGGACGTCGGCACGATTTCAAGTCTTTGGGAGGCGCATATGGACATACTTTACGGAAGGTCGGGTTTTACGCTTCAGGAAAAGAATTGGAAAATTTACGCGAGGAATACGGCTTCGCCGCCGCATTTCGTCGGTGATTACGCCGTGGTGCGTAATTCGCTTATCAGCGAGGGCTGCACGGTAAACGGCACCGTCGTCAATTCGGTCGTATCCTACGGCTGCAACATCGCCAAGGGCGCGCGCGTGGAGGGTTCCATTCTCATGCCCGGCGCCGTCATAGAGGCGAACGCGGACGTGCGTTATTCCATAATCGGTTGGAACGCTAAGGTAGGTAAAAACGCCGCGGTAGGGGCGACGCAGACTTCCGCCGCTAAGAACGGCGAGTGGCAGATCGCGGTCGTCGCGCCGGGTTATATGCTGCCGGACAACGCCTCGGTTTCCGAAAACGAAATGGTGGGAGGTAACTGATATGAACGCGAACGCTTTAAGTATTATATTTTCGAGTGACAGCGACAGTCATTTAAACGACCTCACCTATCATAGGGCGGTGGCGTCGCTTCCGTTCGGAGGCAGATACCGCCTTATCGACTTCGCGTTGTCCAACCTCGTGGACGCGGGAGTGTCCAAGGTGGGCATAGTCGCCACCAATAACTATAATTCGCTGATGGATCATATAAGAATGGGGCGCGACTGGGATTTGAACCGCAAAAACAGCGGTATAACTATCTTCCCGCCTTTCGTGCTGAACACGCTGAACGAGGTGTACAAGGGAAAAATAGACGCCCTTTATTCTCTGCGCAATTACCTTTTGAGTTCTAAAGAGGAATATGTGTTCATTATGCCCGCCAACGTCGTGGCTAACGTCGATTTGTCGGTGATGGAGAGCCGTCATTTTGAAAATAAAGCGGACATTACGTTATTGACCTACCGCGCCAACGAATTGCATCCGCGCAAGAATATCATAGAGACCGACAAGGACGGCAGAGTGGTGGCGTCCCGTTTCGCGGTATCCTCCGAGAACGGACCGGAGCTTACCAATATGGGCGTCTATTTTATAGGCAAGCAGTTGCTCTTAAATCTCGTGGACGGAGCTTATTCCAAAGGACTCGTAGGCTTTGAGAAGGACATAATTCAAAAGAGCCTTTTTGATTTGAAAATTTACAGCTGCGAGGTTAAGAATTACGTCGCCGTCATCGACCGCATTCCCGCCTATTTCCGCGCCAGTATGGATCTGCTTAAATCGGACATAAGGGAAGATTTGTTTTACGGCAACGGGAAGATCCTTACAAAGGTCAAGGACAGCGTGCCGACGCGCTACCGCGACAACGCCCGGATTATAAATTCTCTCGTCGCGGACGGCTGTGAGATAGACGGCGCAGTGGAGAACAGCATACTTTTCCGCGGAGTCAAGGTGGCAAAGGGCGCGGTGATTAAGGATTCCATAGTTATGGAAAACGGCAACATAATGGAAGGGGCGGAACTGACTTTCACCATAACCGATAAAAACGTGATCGTACGCGAGAATTGCCGTATTTCAGGCTCGGCAAGTTATCCGTTCGTTATTTCAAAGGATAAAATCGTATCGAACAATTAGCCGGTTTAATATCGAAACCGACAAAACGCAATCGTCCGTGAAATCGCCGTATTTACGGCTCGGCAAGTTATCCGTTCGTCATTTCAAAGGATGAAACCGCGGTGAACAAACGGCGGGTTTAATAAGGATAAAACCGTATCAAACAATTAGTCGGGTCAGCGCCGGAATTAAGCCGGTATGCGCGGAATGCGGAAATACCCGCGGGAGGGTTTCGGAAATATGAAAATTTTATTTGCGGCGTCGGAAGCGGTGCCGTTCAAAAAAACGGGCGGATTGGCGGACGTAGCGGGCGCGTTGCCTAAGGAACTGAACGCACTGGGTCACGACGCGCGCGTAATCATGCCTTTGTATGAGGATATACCGTATCATTTCCGTGACATAATGGTGTTTAAAGGCTCTACTTTTGTCGAGCTTGCCTGGCGTAAGCAGTATTGCGGCGTGTTCGAGGCGGCGTATAACGGCATAACCTATTATTTTATCGATAACGAATATTATTTTAAGCGTTCGGGGGTGTACGGTCATTTCGACGACGGAGAGCGCTTCGCGTTCTTTTCCAGAGCGGTTTTGGAATCCATGCGCGTCACCGGGTTCTATCCCGACGTGCTGCACAGCAACGATTGGCAGACCGCGCTGTGTTCCGTGTTTTTGGATGTATTCTATCGTTTCAGCGAGGATTATAAAAATATCCGCACGGTTTACACCGTCCACAACATAGAGTTTCAGGGACAGTACAACAAGCGGATGATAACGGACGTTTTGGGCTTGCCCGCCGGAGCGGCGGCGTTGGTCGAGTACGGCGGAAATGTAAACTACATGAAAGGCGGCATAGAATCGGCTGCCGCGGTGACGACCGTTTCGCGCACTTATGCCGACGAGCTTTCGGATCCCTTCTACGCCTACGGCTTGGAAAACATCGTGAGGGCGCGGAAATATAAAATCCGCGGCATTCTGAACGGAATAGATACGGAAAGGAATTCGCCCGAGCGCGACAAAGCGTTGTTCGTGAATTACGGCGTAAAGACGCTCTCTAAAAAAAAGGAAAACAAGAAGCAGCTTTGCGAAATGCTGAATCTGCCGTACGCACCGGAAAAGCCGCTGATAGCAATGGTGACGCGGCTTACCGAGCAAAAGGGGATGGTCTTAGTCGCGGCGCGTATCGAGAAAATATTGGAGGGAGACGTCCAAATGATTATTTTGGGCACCGGGGACTGGAAATACGAAGCTAAAATTGAGGAAGTCGCCGCGGGTTATCCCGGAAAATTCAGAGGCTTGGTTAAATTCAGCGAAGATTTGTCCTCCAAAATATACGCGGGCGCGGATATATTCCTCATGCCCAGCAAATTTGAACCCTGCGGTTTATCGCAAATGATCGCTATGGCGTACGGTACCGTCCCCGTGGTGCGCGCGACGGGCGGACTTGCCGATACGGTGGAGCCTTATAACCTGTCGGCTAAAACGGGCGTCGGATTTAATTTCCTGTCCTATGACGCGGACGATATGTCGGACGCGGTACGGCGTTCCGTGGATACGTTCTATAACGACAAGGCGGGTTGGAAGCTGTTGCAAAAGAACGGCATGAGCAAGAACTTCGGTTGGGCGGCGAGCGCTGAAGAGTACGTCAAACTGTACGAGTCGATATGATGCGTTGCGGCGTGCGTAAAGCCGATGTCTGTCTTTTGAATGCGACTTTGGTCATAGATCAATATTACGCGTCGCGGCGCGCATAAAGCCGGAGAAAGCCGCGGAGCCGGTTAAACCGTGCGGATCGGACATACTGTACGTATGCGGAATAAAGGCGTAAATAAAAACTTCTGACGGGCGAAAACGGTTTCGGGCGGTAAATTGAGTTACTCAAACAGACAGGACGTACGACGGCGCGCAAGACCGGTCAAGCCGTACGCATTGAATGATACGCGGAATCGCGTAAAAGTCGGTTAAACCGTACGAACGGATATAATAAACTGCGTTTTTTGCGATTGCGGTTAAGACCGCCGCCGCGGAAGCGTTTTGATGATAAGGATAAGGGAAAGTTGACAGGGAAAAGCCGCAACGACAAGGGAGCGGCTTTTCCGTCGTTCGGTATAACGCGCGGGCGTTACGCCGAATAAAATACTTTCGGAGAATGGTAAATGGAAAAACTCAATGCAAAAGAATTGCAAAAGCAAATTACGGAACAAATAGCCAAGCATTTCGGCGTAAAGCCCGCCGATGCCAGCCAAACGCAGATTTATCAGGCGGTGTGTACGGTCGTCAGAGATATCTTGACCAACCGGCGAGTGGAGTTCAAAAATAAAATACGCGCCACCAAAGCCAAACAGGTTTACTATATGTCTATGGAGTTCCTGTTGGGGCGTTCTCTTAAAAATCATCTTTTCAACCTTTCGATTACCAAGGAGGTCGAACAGGCCGTGAAAGCTTTGGGCTTCGATTTGAACGACCTTTATCCGATAGAACCGGACGCGGGACTCGGCAACGGAGGTTTAGGGCGTCTTGCCGCCGCATATCTCGATTCTTTGACAAGCACGGGTTACGCCGCAAGCGGGTTCTCCATAATGTACGACTACGGCATTTTTAAGCAGGTGCTTGTGGACGGCTGGCAAATGGAGCTTCCCGACGAATGGCTGAAGTTAGGGCAGTGTTGGCTGTCGCCGCGAATGGAGGAGGTTTTTGAGGTTCACTTCGGCGGCGCGGTCGATCAGAATTGGGAAGACGACAAGCTTAAAATCGTTCACCGCGATTATACGACCGTCCTTGCAGTTCCCTACGATATGGGCATTTCCGGATATGACACGGAGGCGGTAAACCGTCTGCGCCTTTGGTCCGCAAAGGCGAACGCCGACTTCGATATGGCTATGTTCTCAAAGGGGCAGTATGTCAAGGCGATGGAGGCTAAGGCGATGGCGGAGGCTATTTCCAAGGTGCTTTACCCCGCCGACGATCATGTGGAAGGCAAGTCGCTGCGGCTTAAACAGCAATATTTCTTTGTTTCGGCGTCGGTTCAGTCAATAATAAAAAGCCATTTAAAATACAATCCGTCGTTGGACAACCTTGCGGAATGCGCCGCTATCCACATAAACGACACACACCCCACGCTCTGCATTCCCGAGCTTATGCGCATACTTTTGGACGAGTACGGCTACGGTTGGGACGAGGCATGGAAAATCACCACCGACACCGTGAGCTATACCAATCATACGGTTATGGCGGAGGCGTTGGAGAAATGGCCGCGGGAATTGTTCCGCTCACTTCTTCCGCGCATATATCAGATCGTCGCGGAGATCAATCAGAGGTTTTGCGCGGAGCTTTGGGCGCGTTTCCCCGGCGATTACGGCAAGGTGTCCGCGAACGCCGTTCTCTCCGACAATCAGGTGAAGATGGCGAACCTCTGTCTTGTTACGTCCGGGACGGTCAACGGCGTCAGCGCGCTGCACTCCGACATACTGAAGCATGACGTATTCCGCGATTATTACGGTATGCATCCCGAGAAATTCACCAATGTGACGAACGGCATAACGCACCGCCGTTGGGTTGCTGAGGCGAACCCCGAGCTTGCCGGACTGATCACCGATCTTATAGGCTCAGGCTGGCTGAAAGACGCGGACGAATTGGAAGGGCTGCTGCGTTTCAGAAACGACAAGCTTGTTTTAGAAAGGCTGGCGCGCGTCAAGTACGGCAATAAGGCGGCGTTGGCGGCGTATATAAGTACGGCAAACGGCGTTTCCGTAGATCCGTATTCCATATTCGACGTACAGGTCAAAAGGCTCCACGAATATAAAAGACAGCTTTTAAACGCGCTTCATATATTAGACCTCTATTACCGCATAAAGGAAAATCCCTCTTTAGACGTCGTTCCGCGCACTTTCATTTTCGGCGCGAAGGCGGCGTCGGCATATTACATGGCAAAGCAGGTTATACGCCTCATATACTGTATGGGTCGGATGATCAATAACGATCCGGCGGTGCGCGGCAAGCTTAAGGTGGTATTCATCGAAAATTACCGCGTCAGTCTGGCGGAAATAATCATGCCCGCGGCGGAAATAAGCGAACAGATCTCTATTGCCGGCAAGGAGGCGTCCGGCACAGGTAACATGAAATTCATGATAAACGGCGCCGCCACCGTGGGTACCTTGGACGGTGCAAACGTGGAGATGCGAGAGGCGGTGGGCGATGAAAATATCTTCATTTTCGGGCTTCTGGCGGATCAGGTCGACGAGCTTTACAGGAGCGGATATAATCCCGCCTATTATTATCAGAACAGCCCCGCCGTTAAACGCGTCGTCGATTCCTTGCGTTCGGGGATAGCCGGCGTAAGTTTCGGGGAAATCGCGGACGGTCTGCTTTTGGGCAATCACGGCAATCCCGATCCCTATATGGTGCTTGCCGACTTCGAGTCCTACAAGCAGACGCAGGCGAAGGTGGATTCCGTCTACCGCGATGCGGTGCGCTTCAATTCAATATCGTTGGTCAATATAGCCAAGGCGGGCTTCTTTGCGGCCGACAGGGCGGTAAGGGAATATGCGGAGCGTATTTGGCGAATCAAGCCTATAGTTTAGAATATGTACCATCCGTTATATCACAAAAATCCCGCGGGCGCGGTCGAGTCCGGCGAGGTGTTTGAAACAGTCTTTCCCGTGCCGTCCGACTGGGGCGTACACGGAGTTGCCCTCATCGTTCTCTGCCCCGGCGGCGGAGAGTTGAAATTTTCGCTGAATTTTATACGTGAAACAAACGGCGAAACGTTTTTCGGCGGCTCCGCCGTTATAAACGGAGAGGGTCTGTACAGGTATCGTTTTGAAGCGTACGCGGATTACGGCGTACTGTTTTTCGGACGCGGCGGGGACGGAACGGCGGTACGAGGCGATTTTTTGCCTATGTGGAGTTTAACCGTCACGAAACGCGGCTTTAAAACCCCTGATTTTGCAAAGGGCGGAGTCGTCTATCATATTTTCGCGGACAGGTTTCATCGCGCGGGAGATTCCGTTTTTGACAAAGACGGAACGCTGCATCAGGATTGGAATGAAGCGCCTGCGGTCGCCGAGCCGGGAGAGCCCTATCTCGCCAATGATTTTTTCGGCGGGAATTTGCGGGGAATAACCGAAAAATTAGATTATTTAAAGAGTTTATCAGTAAATATCATTTATCTGTCGCCCATATTCGAATCCTATTCCAACCACCGTTATGACACGGGGGATTATCTTAAGATCGATCGGCTTTTAGGCGGCGAGGACGACTTCAAAAACCTTATAGAGGAAGCGGAAAAGCGCGGAATAGGCGTTATGCTTGACGGCGTTTTCAACCACACCGGCTCGGACAGTCTGTATTTCAACAAACGAGGGAGCTATCCTTCCTTAGGCGCCTATCAGTCCGAAAGTTCACCCTACGCCGGGTGGTACTATTTTGATGAATTTCCCGATAAATACGGCTGTTGGTGGGGGATAACCGTGGTGCCGACCGTAAATAAGGACGCCGCCGGTTATCGGGAGCTTGTTTTCGGTTCGGGCGGCATAATCGACAAGTGGATGCGTTTCGGGATAAAAGGCTGGCGGTTGGATGTGGCGGACGAGCTGCCCGCGGATTTTGTTTACGAACTCAGACTGGAAATAAAGAAGCGGGACGGCGACTGCCTCATAATAGGAGAGGTTTGGGAGGACGCTTCCGAAAAGATAAGTTACGGCACCATGCGCCCGTATTTGCAGGGCGCGCAACTTGACGGCGTGATGAACTATCCTTTCCGCGAGGCAATTCTGAAATATGCGGCAAACGGTTCGGCATATGATTTCGTTTGCGCCGTGACGGCGCTGGCCGAGCATTATCCCAAGCAGTGTCTGGACGTTTGCATGACGCTTATAGGCACGCACGACACCGTACGCGCGCTCACCGCGCTTTCCGGCGTGAGCGGTTTCGGAATGCCCAAAAAGCGGCAAGCGGAGTTTAAGTTATCGAAAGAAGAATATCAACTCGGAGTCGCGAGGTTAAAACTGGCGGCGGCGTTGCAGTTTACGCTGCCCGGTATACCCTCAGTCTATTACGGCGACGAGGTCGGAGCGCAGGGTTTTGATGATCCTTTAAACCGTATGCCGTATCCGTGGGGGCGTGAGAATGCGGAAATTTTGCAATTTTACCGCGCGTTAGGAAAACTTCGAGCCGCAAACCGCTCCGAGTTTTCCGGCGGTTTTAGGTTCCTCCGCGCCGATTTCTCCGCGACCGAGGTTCTTTGCGGAGATACGTCGGGAAACAAGCGCGCGAAACATGCCGAGGAATCTCCGTCTGCGGCGTATGCGGTCAGGAACTCTGTTTTGATGAATGCCGGTCGACGCGATACCGCTCCGCTCAATACCTCCGACTTAAGCGCGGTTTTGGCGTATGAGAGATATTCCGTTAACGGGAGCATAACAGTATATGCCAATTCTTCGCTGAATACGGCTTTAATATATCTGCCCGACTGCGTAAACGCGCTGAACGGCGAAAGGCTTGCAGGCGCCTTTATCCTGCAGCCTTACGGATTCGTAATAGTCAAGTGCGGCGGCAACGGCGGCGCTTAAGCTTTTTCGCATTAATATATCTTCACAGACGAATGCCGGCAGGCTTCCTTATTATGCCGCTTTATAGTTTCGTAATAGGTCCAATGTGTCGGATATATTATACTCATCGGCGGCGCTTAAGCTTTTTCGCATTAATATATCTTCACAGACGAATGCCGGAAGGCTTCCTTATTATGCCGCTTTATAGTTTCGTAATAGGTCAAGTGCGTCGGATATATTGCGGGTAACCGCGGCGTTTTATTATTTCTCGAACAGATTATCGATAAATTCACGTTTTTCTGATCAAATAAGCTTAAAAAATGTTATACCAAACGAAAAAAACGAAACCGCGCCGTTTACGCGGCGTTAAATAGGTTGCTAAAAATTAATAAAAGAGTATAATATTCGGGTATGAATACTAAAAGAACAGATTTAAGAAACATTGCGATAATAGCGCACGTCGATCACGGCAAGACGACGCTCGTAGACGAAATGCTGAAACAAAGCGGCACATTCCGCGCGAATCAGCAGGTCGCGGAACGCGTCATGGACAGCGGCGACTTAGAACGCGAACGCGGGATTACAATTTTAGCGAAAAATACGTCCGTTAATTACAAGGGCGTTAAAATCAACATCATCGACACGCCCGGACACGCGGATTTCGGCGGCGAGGTCGAGCGCGTTCTGAAAATGACCTCGGGCGTACTTTTGCTTGTCGATTCGGTGGAGGGTCCTATGCCGCAAACGCGTTTCGTGCTTACGCGCGCTTTGGAGTTAGGGCTTAAGGTCGTCGTAGTGGTCAATAAAGTCGACCGCGCCGACGCGCGCACTAAAGAAGTTGTGGACGAAGTTTTGGAGCTTCTCATGGATCTGAATGCCACCGACGAGCAGTTGGACAGCC
>JAITEJ010000165.1 GCA_031282095.1 Clostridiales bacterium | reverse complement strand
CGTTCTGCGTATAGGGGCAGATAACCTTGATTACGCCTTCAAAAGCGAATTCGGCAACTATTAGTGTGCCTTCAGGAAGCTCAATCGTCAGGCTCTTGCATCCGCTGAAAGCATAGACGCCGATTCCCGCCGACCATCCCTCTACGAATGTCACATCCATTAAATATCCGCATCCGCTAAACGCATACGGACCGATATGGGTGCCCATACCGTTGATTACGACGGATGCCACCTTCGGATTTAACACTCCTTCGATTTCAGTCTCTGTCGACGCGAACAGATAAGCGGGTATGATTACCACTTCTTCGCCGAAAGTCACGGTTATGCCGTTCCCGTCATGTCCCGCGTTAATAAATACGAAGTTTCTTGCGGTTAACGACGTTATTTGCGGCGCGTTGACGGTTATTGACGTGAGATTGCGGGCGCTTTCAAACGCGTAATTGCCTAACGAAACGTCGGCTTCAATTGTCAGCGATGTCAGCGTGGAGATATTCGAGAACGCTCTGTCTTTTACTACTACGGTTTTCACTTTCTGCTCGTCGTCCGCGTCCGTATAAGGAGCGGGAGCGTATATGATAAGGTTTTCGATTTTGCTTCCCGCAAACGCATATTCTCCTATAGTTTCAAAACCGACGGTCGCCGCGCTGTTCAGCGGAAGAGCCGTCAACCCGCTTTTATCGAACGCGTGTCCGCCTATCGAGATAACGTTTGTGAAACTGGCGGTTTGCAGCGAACCGCAGCCGTAGAACGCATATTCGCCTACAGCCTTAACTCCGGCGGGCAGGCTTATCGCCGTCAACCCGCTTTCCCGGAAAGCATGATCTCCCAGTTCCGTCAGGACGCTGTTATTCCCGAACGTCACCTCGGTGAACGCGCCGTAAGCGAACGCGTAAGCGCCTATGCTTGCGACGCTTTCCGGCAGAGCGAGCGTTTTGAGGGCGCCGTTGTAATAGGCGAACGCATACCCGCCTATCGCCGTAAGCCCCGTAACTAAGAAATTAATCTCTTTGATCTTAGGCGAACGCTCCTTATCGCTATAGGGATTGAAAAGATAGTTCGCTATCTTTGTCGCCCCGGCGCCGAATGTCACCTTTATGCCGTCCCCGCCTTGTCCGGCTTTGTCAAACAAGCCGTTATTGCGGGTCAGGTCGGGTATATCTCCGTTAAAATTCAACTCGACGAGACCCTTAACGCTTTCACCGAACATGCCGGTTCCGACCGTCTTCAATTCCGTTGCGTTCACCGTAATCGCGGTGATCTTAGGCGCGGCGGAGGGGTCGTTCGCGGACGGGTTGAACATCCAACTCGGCAGAGCGGAAACGCCCGCGCCGATTGTCAGGGTGATGC
Source organism: Clostridiales bacterium (assembly GCA_031282095.1). The sequence goes on along the minus strand of JAITEJ010000165.1, from coordinate 12,823 downwards.
CGCCTCCCTCCTTTCCCGCGTTCGCGAATACGTTGTTATTCGCGAACAAATCGTATGCTCTCTCGGCGTTGAAGTTTATGCTTGTCAGATTCGTCAAATCGGCGAAAGCGTAATTGCCAACGCTCTTGACTCCTTTCGGGACTGTCAGACTCGTCAGCTTCGTCAAACCGAAGAACGCATAATTGCCTATGTCCACAACTCCGTCCGGAATCGTCAGACTCGTCAAGCCAGTCAAACCGTAAAACGCATAACTGCCTATGCTCGTAACTCCCGCGGGGATATCCAGCTGAGTCAGGTTCACGCAGTCACGGAACGCGCCTTCGCCTATAGTCGTCAAGGTTCCGGTGACGTTGCTGAAGTCTATTCCTTCGATAGCCGCGCCGTTGAAGGCGTCCTTGTATATGGAAACCACCCCCTCCGGAATGATAAACGTACCGGTCGTATCCTTCGGGAATTTCATGAGAATTGTTCCGTCTTGCGAATAGGTGACGCCATTCTCGTCAGTTTTGGTAGTGAAAACTAATTCTATATTAAGTCCGTTGCCCGCATTGGTGTTTATAACGCCCGCATACACCGTGACCGTTTTAAGGGTGGACGGCACATACTTCGCGTTATCCGTGTAGATCGGCGCACCGAAACTGTAACCGACGAACGCCGATTCTTCGTCTTCCTCTCTTACGCCTAAGAAAGGCAAGGACAAATTGGTCAGCCTCGTACCTTGGAACGCGCCTTTGCCGATTGTAAACGGCTTTTCCTTCACCATCGTGCTTTTTATCTCCGCCGACGAAAGCCCGCGCATATTCAGGAAGGCGTAATCGCCTATCTTCCAGACCTCAGCATTCGGAGCCAAACCGCCCGTGACGCCCGTGTCGGCAAACGCGAATTTGCCTATCTCCGTTTCTATTTCGTTCGAGAATACGAGAGACTTGAGGTGGGAGGCTCCCGCAAAGGCGTAGTCGCGCACCTTCAGGCAACTCTTTGTCACGTTATATGACCCTCCGCCGGACGCCGCCGCGTAAACCACTATCTCAAATTTATTTTTCTCGTAGTCAGTCGCCGCCTTGGGATTGGGATAATAATACAGAGAGCGCCCGCCTATGCTGTCGCTTTGCGAGTCGATGCCGAAAAGACCGTCCTCGCGGGCTTCGACGCTGAACCTGTTGAGGTTTTGGGCATATGCGAACGCTCCGTCGGCTATTTCCTTTACGCTTGCCGCTAAGTTAAAGCCGTTGTTGCTAAGCGCGGTGGCATACGCTTTCAGGATATTCGTACTCGTCCCGTCTGATTTATTTATCTGATAAAGCGAGTTCGCCGACACGGAGTATGCCGTTCCGGCAACAAAATTCCAAACGCCGGCGCCCGTAACCACAGGCGCGCCGTCCGCATTGACCTCATATATTTTGAACGCGGTCACCGGAGTGCCTATGAACGCCGCGTCCGCTATCCGATCCGCACCATTCGCCACGGAGGACGGAATATATATTTGCACTTTTAAATCAAAGGCGAACGCTAAAGAGTGTTCGACGACAGCCGTCGACCGTCCGGACAGAATGACCTCCGTTAAGGATTCGGGAGCGTAAACGTGATACAACCCTTTAAGCGCGTTGTCGGAGGTCGCCTCGACGGAGGGGAACAAATCCGTGAATTTCAGCTTCTCCGTACTCTTGAACGTCATGGTCTTAAGCGAGGTGCAGCCGCCGAACGCGGGGTTAAATTCCGTCACGGTATCGGGGATAACTATACTCTTCAAACCGCTGCAGTCAGTGAACGAATCGACTCCTACAACCGTCAGACCGTCCGGCAACTTGACGCTTTGCAGCGTTTTCGCACCACGGAAGCCGTTATCCGCAAGCGTTGTCGTTTCGTCGGCAACGCCCGCGGTGACCGTCACCGAGATGAGGTTGCCGGGCAGGACGGCGCTCAGCAGCCGCTGATAGTCTTGCCGGTAGGTTTCGCTTGCGTTCAGCTTGGATATGTCAAGACCGGTGATGAACAAGTCGATGAATCGAAGCTGCGCGGGCAGATAAAGAGTCTTTAGATTATCGGCGCCCGTCAATATGCCGTTTGCGGAGCCGAGAACCGCGGATTTGTTTTCATCGACGCCGTTGACGAACTCCGCGTCCTCAGGAATTGTAAGTTCAAGCAGAGATTTCATTCCGTTGAACGCGCCGCTTTCTATTCTTATGTGGGCGGTCGTCGTCAAAATCAATTTGCTGACGTAGATCATGCCGCGCAATAAGCCCGCCTGAACGGTGATTTCATCCTCGTTTCCGGCCTTCTCTATAAAGACATTTTTAAGGTTGGCGGTCACGCCCTCCGGTGCGCTCGCGAACAGCTTATAGATATGCGCGTTTCCGGCAAGCTTACCGTCGGTGTAAAGCTCCTTTATCTCCGTGCAGCCGCTGAACGGCGCGGTTCCGAATAAAGCGGTTTTGACGCCGCCGGAAACCGTCATGCGCTTGATTCCTTTGTTGTCGGCAAAGGCGTGGTCTCCGAATACGGCGTCCGCCCCGATGAAAGCAACGGCGTCGGTTTGAGCGTCGTTCACGGTTAAGGCGGTATTCGCGAAGGCGCGCGCACCGATATAGCGTACGCCTTTCAGGGCGGACTGCGCCGCCGCGTTAAACTTTACCGCGTTATTGAAAGCGTAATCGCCTACCGCGGCTGCCGTCGCTTCCGAAGCCGTATATTTGAACTCCGTAAGTATAGAACAGCCGTCAAAGGTATAGGCGGGTATGACCGAAAGCGTCGAAGAGCTTTTCTTGAAGGACGCCTCGACGCCGGTCGCCGTTATGCCGAAGTCGCTCACTTCATACTCGTCGGCGAACGTCGCGGAGGTGAGCGACGCGCAATCCTTAAACGCGCCCTTGCCCAGCGTCTTCACCCGCGCGGGCAGCGTTATCGTTGTGAGCAGGCTGCCCGAAAACGCATAATCGCCTATCGTCAGCGGAATTTCACCTCCCCCTATTGTCAGCGTCGAAAGCCGCGAACCGGCGAACGCGTACGCGCCGAGCGTACCGACTGAGGACGGAACGGTCACCGCCTCCATATCCGCCGAACCCGACTGATAGAAAGCGTAATCGCCTATACTCTTCAAAGCGGAGCCGAGTGTGAGCGTACGCAGAGCCTCCGAATTGTCGAAAGCGTGCGCGCCCACCGTCTTTATGCTTGTCAAATCAAACGACTGACCGCCCGAACTGCCTCCGCTGTTCGCGAACGCATATTCGCCTATTGCGACGACGCTTGAGGGCAGTCCGTTTTCGGCGGAAAAGCCCTTGAAAAGGCTTGCGCCCCTGAACATATCGTTGGGTATCCGCGTAAATGTCGCCGTGCCGAACTTAACAATCTTTATTTTAGCGTACGAGAACATACTTGCGCCGACGCTGTTTATGGTCACGCCCGACAAATTCAATTCGGGAAGTCCGCTATTTTTAAACGCCGCCGCGCCGAACTCCGTAAGCGCGCCGCCCGCGGGCACTGAGAACGACTGTAACTTGGCGGTTTGTTCAAACGCGCTTTCCCCTATCGACACGACCGCCGCGGGAAGCGTTACGGCGTCCAACGCGGACGCGTTAAAGAACGCCTTGGCGGGAATCGCCGACAATTCGGAACTGGTAAGATTCAAACGCACGTTGCCCTCTCCCGTCAGAAGCGCGCTCGAAAAGAGCACTCTTTTAAGCGAGGCGGTATTAGCAAAAGCCTCGGAGCCTATCGTTCCGACGCCTGCCGGCACGTATACGTACTGTATGCCGCTGTTGCCCTTGAAAGCGGAGGCGGCTATCTCCCGAACAGTGTGCGTCGCTCCGTTAACGGTTACCGTTTCGGGTATGACGAGAACGTTGGGTAAGTAAACGTTGGAGCCTCCGACGGCAACGCTCGCGTTAACGCCGTCTATAGCCGCACCGCCGTCGGATATCAACCTCACCTTGAACAATTCTGGATGGGTGAAGAACTTTACGGTGTATTCAAAAACCGAATATATACGACCGCTCACTTCGTCGTCGTAAGATAACAACGCGCGTCTGTGCAGAACGCCGTTTTCATCAACGAACTCTTTTTCACCCAAAATGTCATCCAAAGAAGAATAATCAAACCTTCCGTCGTTAAGCAAGGGATATGAGGTGTCGCCGGCGGGTATTTTCAGATAGGGGCTGTTTACCGCCACTCCCGAGGATCCGCCGTTCTCGCGCACTATGGAGATCTGCACGCCGGTCGGGGTTAGAGTTATGGCTTCGCCGGCGTAATATTCCGTTTTCACGTTATCCACGCGTATGCTGTAGGCTTCGGGCTTTTTTACGACATATGCGAACGTTTCCAAGCCGTCGGGCGCGAGAACCGCCGCCGTATCGCCGTTGCTCATGACGACGGTCAGCTTATATTCGTAGCTTCCGATAAATTGCGTACTGAACCTGCCATCGTTCACCGGGCTTCCGCCCAACTTGTTGTCGGAAACGGTGAGACGCACGTTGAAAGTACCCGTCACCGTGCCTCCCGATCTCGCCTCAAAGGTCGCGTCGCCGCTTGCCGCGGTGAAACGCGTTAAATATGCGGTAACGTCCGTCCCGTCGTTGTAGAGCAGGTTAATCGTCAGACCGGTTAAATCTATCGCCGTGCTTTCGAAATATTTATCGCGCAGGGTGGTGTAATAACGCGTTAAGTTTTGGTGATCGGAATTATCCTTATCGTACGCGCGATATTCGCCGTTGATCTCGACGTACGCGGCTGTCTTTAAGGTGTTGCCGTCCGTCGTCACGCCGACACGGGCGGAGATCAGTTTTGCGTCTATGGTATACTCGAACACCGTGAAAACATAAGGGGCGTCGTCCGCCGTTCCGCGCGTTGAATCCTTGTAAGAGATGACCGCCTTTCCGGGACCGGGTACGCCGAAGGCTATTTTCGTCGGCTCGCCTTTGCCGTAATCGTAAAAATTGTCAATCGTAAGAGGTATGTCGTAGGTCACTTCGTCGTTTCTTGTCAATCTGAGCGTCGCGCCCGCTATCTGCTCTTTCAGACTCAAATTCTCGTCGTTCGGGAAGTTGTTTCTGAGGGTGCCGGGAACGACCGATACGGAAACCACCTCTAAGCTCCTTATTATGCCGTCGTAGAAATTCCATACGGGGGCGGCGGCAAAGACGCCGAACTTATGCGCGGGGATGTAGACCGTCACCGACGCCGACGACGAGGACGCGGCGAACGCGCCTTCTTCTATCGCCGATTCTTCGGGATCGAATAAATCAAGGGCTCCGTCGTTTATAAACGACACCGTCAACGCTCCGTTTATGCCGGAGAACGCGCCGGCGAATATCTTTACGTTTCCTTCAAACACCACATGCTTAAGCGTTGTTCTCGCCGCCCTGAACGCGCCCGCCGCCACGGACTTTATGTTTGCGGGTACGCGGATAACCGAGCTTGCCGAATTCGCCTGAATAAGAATTCCGTTTATCGCCGCGAACTGCCCGGCGTCCTTCACAAACGGCGCGGAACGGTTGAACGCGTTTTCGCCTACGCTCGTTATCCCTCTTTCGTTCATGAATGTAACCGTATTAAGCTTGCCGAAAGCGTACAGCGCGTTTGATTCTATACGCGTCACCGTCGCGGGTATGGTGACGGATGCCGTGTCCGCGTTGCCTTTGTAGGCGTAAAGTACGCCGCCGCAAATCACCATATATTCGCTTGACGAAAAGTTGCCGTCATACCACGGAGTGGAACTCAAGGAGCCGGGGCTCATCGCCGCAAGCCTGCTGCTCTCGGTGAAAGTTATCACATTGAGCGCGGAACAATCGGCAAATGCCCCCGTCTCGATAACCTCTATCGAATCCGCGACGGTAACGTCGGTGAGATAAGTAAGGCTGCTGAACGCGCCCGTCGCGATGTAAGCGACATATTCCGGGAGTTTCTCGTCGGCGGTCGTATTTATATCGTCCGTCGTCATATCAAGCGACTGAGCGGCGCCGACGTACGCCACCAAAACCTTTCCCAACGTTACGTATACGGCTTGATCCGCGTTCGACTTAGCGGCTGACAGCCACCGCGTTCCCGAAAACGCGTCCCGTCCCACGTACTCCACAACGGACGCGCCGTCGAACACCAACGACCTTAAGGAATTCGCGTGCATGAAAGCCCGCTCGCCTATTCTCTTAATCCCGCCCTCTCCGGCGGCAAAGGTAATCTCTACGAGATTGAAGCACTGATAAAACGCTTGGTCGCCTATCTCGCTTATCGGATAGGTTTTGCCGCCGAATTCCGCCGACGCCGGTATGGTGATATGGCTGAAATCCTTGTCTTTGTTTTTCGTGCCGGTTATGCGCAAGGTTTTGTTTAAAAGCAGTTCATATTCGAAAATGTAGGAAAGGTTAGGCTCCCAGCGCGCGTAAAGGCTGACTTCTCTGCCGGGCATGTTGCCGAAAACGAACGGCTCTCCCGAGAAATCTTTCGATTCGTACCAGTCTATGAACGTGTAATTGTCCTTATCGGGATCATCGGGACGCAATGCCGACAAATCCGTGTTATAGGTTATCGACTTATAGTCGTCAGGATTATAGGACATCGTGCCGCCGTTTAAGTGGAAAGTGACGGGATACTCCGCGATCGACCATTTAGCGTAAAGCGTAAAGCCGGCGTCGCCTATAGGCTTGTTAAAGTTGTAATATTCGTCGTACTCGTATTCATTGGAGGAAATCTCCTTGCGCGACGTATACCAACCGTTAAGGCGGAAGCCGGGGCGTGACTCCGCCGCTCTTTTAGGCTCCGATACTTTACCGATATTAGTGTCCACAATCTGCGGATCGGGATTCGCGGGAGGGTCAATCTCTCCCGGATAAAGCGCTATATCGAAACTCACGGTAGCGGTGTTGCGCACCCATTCCGCGATGAACGTAAAGTCTGTGTTGATTAAAAACGGCGTATCAAAGCCGCTTGTAGGAGACAGGAGAACGCCCTCCGCGTCGTTAACGCGCCAACCCGCCAGCGTGTAACCTCTACGCACGGTCACGGGCACGTCGTTAAAGGAATCGAAACGGCTGCCCACCGAATACTGCTTTTTGGGTATGGGTTCTCCCTCGTTGGGATTGAAAGTGATGGTGTAATATTCCGACGTCGTTTTCAGCAGACGGAACGTGTGAATGACCGTGACTCCCTCGTAGGTTACCGCCACGTTGTGAGTGCCCGTCGTTTGAAGAAGCTCCCTGTCCTCCGCGGAAATCATCGAGGAATCGAGAGGCACGGTGAACTCCTTCCCGTTCTCTCTGACCACGCGCAAGGTGAAATCGTTATAGAAAAAGCCGTTATCTATGTAGTATTCGTCCGCGCCCTCGACCGTGAAGTTTCTCACGGGAAAATCGTCCGCGTCCACGCACGCCGCAAAGGCGACGATAAGCAACGCCGACACAAGCAACGCCGATAACGATCTGCCGAATTTACCTAAACGCTTCATCATACTCACTACCCCGTGCGCCTTTCGGCGCATACATATTTTTTGAACTTTCGTTCGCTGACCTCAAACAATCAATTCTTTTCTCGAAAATTTGCCGGCATCTCGATCCCGCTCGCGAAAGACGCGAACCGCACCCGATACTTAAACCCGTTCGCATCGCCGCGCCGGACCAACTCTCATGCGCGAAAAGCGCGAACTGCAAGCCGCCTCGGCTGCTTTGCATTCATGCGCCTAATCTCGTGCGAAAAACGAACCCGCGCTCAATAAACACATGCGATTCCGCAATATAGTCCATAAAACCCGCACGCTCCGACACGTTCACGGTTTGTATGAAACACGCGCGGCTCCGCGATATAGTCCGCGAGCGTATGCCAGGCTTGGCGAAATCGTATTTCATACACATACGCGCGCGACTCCGCGAGCGTGCGAGAGATACTGATACTTTTATATTTTATCATGTGCGCGCGTAAGAGTCAATAGCCGACCGAGATTTATTTTGTCAGCCAAGCCTTATTTTGTTATAAGGACGCGCTTTCTTTTTTCGCGCGCCGCGCCGTTCGACCTGCGGCGTGCTTTTAAACGGCGCCGCAACGCCGCCCAAACGAATAAAACGGTACGGCGTCCGCGGAGCGGAATCCCGTCCCCCTTATGACATTAAACATTTTCGGCGGCTGTTTTATTTACCCCGCGGGTTTATCGGTTTAAAGTAAAATCCGCTTTTACGCGTTTTTTATCTTGCTTAAATTCCGCGGCGGCGGTATAATAAAGAAGCGAAAAATTTAAGGAGACCTCGGCGCGTGGGCGAATTATTCATCGTCGGAACACCGATAGGAAATCTGAAAGACATAACTTTACGGGCGTTGGAGGTTCTGAAGAGCGTCGATTTTATCATGTGCGAAGATACGCGGCACTCGAAGGTGCTTTTGGATTCGTACGGAATAGAAAAGCCGTTGCTGTCCTGCCATATGTACAATGAAAGGCAACGCTCGCACGAGCTTGCCGATATGCTCGGCGGGGACAAAACCGCCGCGCTTATAACGGACGCGGGTATGCCTTGCGTATCCGACCCGGGAGCGGTTTTAGTGCTTGCGGCGCGCGAAGCCGGCATAAAAATAAGCGTCGTTCCGGGGCCGTCCGCGGTGACTTCGGCGGCGGCTCTTGCGGGGCTTACGGAGCAAGGTTTCATTTTTTTGGGTTTTATGCCGGATAAAACGTCTGATAAAATGTCTTTTCTGGAAAAATATAAATCGTTCGACCTGCCGTTGCTGTTTTATTGCGCGCCGCACGACATAAAAACAGATTTGAAAATTCTCTTCGACGTCTACGGCAAAAGGCGCGTCCGCGCGGTCAAGGAAATCACCAAAATACACGAGACCGTGGAGGAAGGCTTTCTCGGAGAATTTCTTCCGTCCGATCTCCGCGGCGAATTCGTTTTGATAGTGGACGGCGCAAAATTCGACAATCCGCTTAACAAGCTGTCCGTCCGCGACCATTTGGCGCATTATCTGTCAATCGGCTTTTCCAAAATGGAGGCTGCCAAACAAACTGCGTCAGACAGAGGAATCTCCAAAAAAGAAGTTTATCCGTTCACCGTCGATATATGACATGAAAAGACAAAAAGAATCGGATAATATGGTGGGGCAAACGAAATACCCGCCGAAAACGCGATCATAAACGACGGCGGCAAGAAAATTAAGATTGCGGCGAAATTGATAGGTTAACAGTCAGAAAGCACAACGATAAACTACGGCATCGGGAAAATCGTCTATAACTGACTGCCGAGGCGGATTAACAGCCGAAATGTGGTTGTAAGCAGCCGAAACGGGAAAAATCATCGCCGTATCGGAAGTCTTGAATTTTTGAATGGGGCGAATGCGTCGCGGCGGAATCAAAAGACCGTTTATCGGGGTGCCTTGAGGTTTGTATAAACGGGACTTAAAATACAATCTAAGGAATCAAAAAACCGCGTATGCGGACAAAAAGGCGGATTATCCGCCAAAACGCAGCTGTAAACAATGGAAATAGGAAAATCTCTTACGGTATCGGAACGCCTTGAGGTTTTGACGGACGGAGCGAAGTACGATGTTTCATGCTCCTCGTCCGGCAGCGACCGCGGCGCAAAAAAAGGCTTTCTCGGCAAATGTAACATTGCCGGGATTTGTCATTCCTTTTCCGCCGACGGGCGGTGTATTTCGTTGTTAAAGCTTTTGATGACAAATCACTGCGAGTATGATTGCGCCTATTGTATAAACCGCCGCAGCAACGATATTCCGCGCGCACGTTTAGAGCCGCGGGAAATATGCGAATTGACGGAAAACTTTTACAGAAGGAATTATATTGAGGGCTTGTTTTTGTCCAGCGCGGTGGAAAGAAGCCCCGACTATACAATGCAAAAGCTCATCGACACCTTGGTCATGCTGCGTACGGAATACAAATACCGCGGCTACATACACGTGAAAACCATTCCCGGCGCAAGCGCGCATCTCATAGACGAAGCGTCGCGTTACGCGGACAGAATGAGCGTAAATATTGAACTTCCCAGCGAGAACAGCTTAAAATTGCTTGCGCCGCAAAAAAAACGCGAATCTATTACGTCGCCTATGAAGCAGCTTGCGCTCATAACCGACGCGCGCGAACCGGGGCGGCCTGCGCGCCGAATTCCCGCCGGGCAAACCACGCAAATGATAATCGGCGCGACGCCCGACGCCGACGGGCAGATAATACGGCTTTCGCAGGCGTTGTACGACGGTTTCAGAATGAAACGCGTCTACTATTCGGCGTATACTCCCGTGAACGAAAACATAAATTTGCCCGCTCTGCCGCCGGATTTAAGGCGGGAAAACCGCTTGTATCAAGCCGACTGGCTGCTGCGGTTCTATAATTTCAGCGCGGAGGAATTGATCGCCCCCGGCGATAACTTCGCGTTGGACGTAGACCCTAAAACCGCGTGGGCGCTTCGGAACATCGACAAATTCCCCGTGGAAATCAACACCGCGCCTTACGAAACTCTGTTGCGCGTTCCCGGCATAGGAGTGCGCAACGCCTACAGAATAACGCAGGCGCGCAAATTCTCTACGCTCACTTTCGACTCTCTTAAAAAAATGCGCGTAGTTCTGCCGCGCGCCGAATACTTCATAACCGCCGCCGGAGAATACCGCGGACTTTACGCCGACGATCCGGAGAAAATCCGCGTATGCCTGACCGACGGCAATAAACTTCTTTTGGAAGCTAAATCGGAGAAATACGAACAACTAAGTATGTTTGACACATCCGTAAGCGTCGTCGCGGGGGAATTTTGAGCGTGATAAACGAAACGACCTCCGACGATTGATATAATATCGGCATATTAAGCACTCCCGCAAGCACCCACACGGAAGAGTTTTGGCGTGATAAACGAAACGGCTCACTGTCGTAAGTCGATAGATATCGGCATATTCGGCGCTTTCGTGAAACACCGAAATATTCCGGGAGAGTTTTAAACGTGATAAACGAAACGACCTCCGACGATTGATATAATATCGGCATATTAAGCACTCTCGCAAGCACCCACACGGAAGGGTCTTGGCGTGATAAACGAAACGGCGCATAATCGGCAAGCAATAAAAATCGACATATTAGGTGATTCCGCAAGCACTATTAAGGGGAATCCTTAATAGTAATAAACAAAACGGCACTCCGACGGCGATCGACAGAACAATGAAAGTTTTAGTTTGTAAACAAAATTTTGTGGGATTTTTATCCGCCGTACACGCGTTTTACTATGCTGAAAATGACGCGCGAAGTATCGTTTCCGAAAATTATATCCGTAATCTTTTTGACGAATACGTCGAGGTTGACGAGAGCGAAACGCTTGCGGTCAAGGTGCGCGGCGGCATAATAAGCAAGGGCGGCACGAACTGCTACGACGACGTTTGCGACGCGTACAGAAGCTGCAACCCCGGCAAGGAAGCCGTGATATTCGAGTTTCTTAAACTGCTGTTTAAATACGGGGCAAACGCGCGCGAAATGTTCGGCGAGGGCGCGGTCGCAGAGTTTAACGACATAGTGAAAAAGGTGGTTAACGAAATACACCGAATGCATATGTTCGTGAGGTTTAACGAGATGTCGAACGGCGCTTATTACGGTTTTTATACCTCGGACAATGACATTTTAGAGCGCGTTATGCCCCATTTCGTGCAGACATACAACACGCAAAGCTTTGTTCTGCACGACTGCGCCCGCCGAAAAATGGCGGTATACGACGGTAAAAACACCGTCTTTATGTTGGCTCCCGAAAAACTGACCGTCGAACTCTCGGAGCGGGAACTCTTTTTTCAGGAGCTATGGCGGCTCTATCATCGCACAGTCGCCGTCGAGGGGCGCGAAAACCTTAAACTTCAGCGTCAATTTCTCCCTAAAAAATACCGTCATTTCATGACGGAGTTTTAAATTTTTCTTTTCGTCTGTGTTTTTTTATTGCTTACACTCTTTGTTTCTTTCTCTCGCGGGATTTTAATCTTTTCGGTCGACACCGAAAAACTTTCGCCCACGTCAATACTTCTAATATCCGTTCGGTATTGCTTCCTCACTTACGCCGGATTGCGTATTTTCCACCGATTAAGAAAATCATTCTCCCGCTTCAAGCCCCGATAGTCCCGTACGCACGCACCCGCTCACGCCTGATTGTTCATTTTCCACCGATTAAGAAAAGCCTTCTCCCGCTTCAAGCCCTCTGATATCCATGCGGTCTTTCTCTCTCCCACGCCTGATTTCGCATTTTCAATCGACTAAGAAAAGCCTTTGCCTGCTTCAAGCCCCCGATAGCCCCGTACACACGCACCCCTACTAACTACGGAATAGACAACTTAAGGTATATTGAAACCCCGATAGTCCCATGCGCGCGCGCACCTCTACCTCTACTCATGCCTGATTGTTCATTTTCCACCGATTAAGAAAATCCTTCTCCCGCTTCAAGCCCTCTGATATCCATGAGGTCTTTCTCTCTCTCGCCGAATTTCGCATTTCAACCGATTAAGAACATCATTCTCCCGCTTCAAGCCCTCTGATAGTCCCATACGCACGCACCCGCTCACGCCTGATTTTGCATTTTCAACCGACTAAGAAAAGCCTTTGTTCGATTAAATTTCCTTTACGGTGTTCGTGCGGAACGCGTTTTTTTTCTTGCGTATATTTTACAACTGATAGGAAAAAATAATTTAACGACAGGCTTTACGCGAATGAGTGAAGCATGATGGGATTAAAAAACCTAATTCAAAAATCGGAGGCTCAAAATTGAAACATCTTATTTGCCGCACGGCAAGTTGCGAGCATAATCTCAAATCGCGTTGCGTCGCGGGAGTCGTTTCCGTGACTGAAAATGCCAAATGCGCATCCAAAATCCGTCGTGAAGGC
>JAITEJ010000096.1 GCA_031282095.1 Clostridiales bacterium | reverse complement strand
CAAACTTCTTATAGCTTACGGCTCTTTTGATACCGCCGCAGATAGAAAAATGTTTATTGAAAGCAATATCGCCTGCGAGCGATTTTAACAATACGACAGTCCCGCAAGTCAAATTACTTGACTTGCGGGACTGTGCAATAGCGATAAATAAAAATTTACGCGGTGGCTTACAGGGATACTTACGGCCGCGTTCCGCATAATACCCGCATATTCCTAAATTTAAAAAGACGGTATGCTCATAGCCTGTACAGCGCATCGTCATTACATTACCGCAACCGTATCCGCCAATAAAGATATCGCATCCAGACAGTCCGTTTGCGATATTAAGTTTAAACCTTGGTCATATCTATCCGTTCGTTTACAATACAATTTAAACCTTGATCGTCTCTATTCAACCGTCCGTTTATAAAATTGCAATTTAAACTTCAGTCCTACTTATTACGATTAATTTTAAAACAATTCAGCGTCAGCCAGTCGTTCTTCTGTGTTTAAAGACGACTTTTTCAACGGCCTTAACAACTTCCACTAACGGAATAATCGCAAACGACATGGCTATGACGACCGCCCATTGAACGCCGTTTAAGGCGACCGCGTCAAATATTCCGTTAAGACCGGGAACGGTGATCACAAGGACGACGAGGGCGGCGCCTACCAAAAACGCCGTGTTCAAAGCTTTATTCTTAAGAATCCGACCGTTCAAAACGGATTTCGTTTGTGAGCGCAGATTATAGCTGTGGAACAACTGAATGAGACAAAGCGCGGCGAACGCCATGGTTACGGAAGCGGCGTGGTCGCCGTGATCTATCAGATAAAAGCCTATGCAGTAAACGCCCAAAACTAAAGCGGTTTGCAGCATACCCTGAATCGCGATATCCAAACCGGTTCTTCCGTGGAACAGGCTAGAATCGTTTTTACGCGGCGGATGACTCATGATGTCTTTTTCGGCCGACTCCATTCCGAGCGCCAGAGCGGGCAAGGAATCGGTGACCATATTGACCCACAGAATCATAACCGGCGTAAGGAACGGCACGCGCATGAAAATTGTGGTTATGAACAGGCACAGCACTTCGGCGATATTGGCGGAAAGCAGAAACTGCACCGCCTTTTTTATGTTGGAATATACCTTGCGACCTTCCTCCACGGCGGACACTATGGTGGCGAAATTGTCGTCCGCGAGAACCATGTCGCTCGCGCCCTTACTGACGTCCGTGCCGGTTATACCCATGCCTATGCCTATGTCCGCGGCTTTAAGAGAGGGGGCGTCGTTCACTCCGTCGCCGGTCATCGCGACTATGCGTTTTTGATGATTTTTGAACGCCCTTACGATGCGCACCTTGTTCTCCGGGCTGACGCGGGCATAAACGCGGATTGTATCCAACTTTCCGTAAAATTCGCCGTCGTCCATTTCGTCAAGTTCCGCGCCGGTTATCGCCGTATGACCGTCCTCCAGAATACCGATTTCCTTTGCGATGGCTGAGGCGGTTTCCTTGTGATCGCCCGTTATCATCACCGCCGTCATACCGGCGCGCTTGCAAACCTCTACGGCTTCCCTGACCTCCGGGCGCGGCGGATCTATCATGCCGACCAAGCCGATAAAGGTGATCCCCTCTTCGGCGGCGGCGGTGTCGGAGCATTCGTATTTGACGGCGACGGCAAGCACGCGCAGCGCTTTCCGCGCCATAGCCGCGTTAGCGCCGCCGATATTCTTAACGTCTTCGGCGGTGATTTTTTGCGTCTTGCCGCCGCAAGAAATATAAGCGCAACGCTTTATCAACATATCCGGGGCGCCTTTAATATACGCCGTACGTACGACGCGCCCGTCCGCCTCGGTTTCGTTGACCGTACTCATAAGCTTTCTCACGCTGTCGAACGGTATCTCATCTACGCGCGGATTTTCTGCGTTTATGACCGCCGTATCCCGTCCAGCGGAGCGCGCGTACGCGACCAACGCCGTTTCGGTGGGGTCTCCGTAAAGCTCTCCGCCGTCGCCCGCTACCGTATCGTTACAAAGCACCATACCGCGTATTAAAGTTTCAAATTCCGCGTTCGAAACGGTTTTGCCGTCCTCCGCCGCTACGGCGCCGCCGGAGACCGTATATAACTCCTGAACGGTCATCTTATTAAGCGTTAGCGTACCCGTTTTATCGGAGCAAATAATCTCACAGCAGCCAAGCGTTTCCACCGCGGGAAGATTTCTGATAATGGCGTTCCTCTCGCTCATTTTCTGCACGCCCAGTGCAAGCACGATGGTAACGACTGCGGGAAGTCCCTCGGGAATTGCGGCGACGGCTATCGCGACAGCCGTCATAAACGCGTCGATTATTCCGTTCCCGCCGTTTTGCACCGCGGAAAAGATGAAAATTATGACGGCTATTCCCAAAATCAGCAAGGACAAGAGCTTCGCCGTTTTGGCAAGCTGGTTTTGAAGCGGAGTGCGTTCGGAATCGTTTTCGGACAGCATTTTAGCGATTTTGCCGACCTCGGTGTTCATTCCGGTAGAGGTAACTATGCCCTTGCCCCGACCGTACGACACTATACCGGAACTGTACGCCATGTTTCTGCGGTCGCCCAGCGGAGCGTCGGACGTTATTTCCGCGTCGGCGTCTTTTTCGCTCGGCACCGATTCGCCCGTTAACGCCGCCTCCTCTATTTTCAACGCGGCGCTCTCAATGAGCCGCATATCGGCGGGAATAATATCGCCGGCTTCTAATATTACTATGTCGCCGGGAACGATTTCACCGCTTTTAATTTTTTGAATGCCGCCGTCCCTGAAAACCTTAGCGATAGGTTTATTTATGTTTTTGAGCGCCTCAAGTGCCGATTCCGCTTTGCTCTCCTGCGTCAGACCGATTACTGCGTTGACAATCACGATAAGAAGAATGAGTCCGCTGTCGATCAAATCGCGGTATTCCCCGCTGTAGACCGCCATGGCCGCCGACACTATCGCCGCCGCAAGCAGCACGATTATCATGACGTCCTTGAATTGATCGATGAACTTCAGGAACATAGGGCGTTTTTTATCCGCGGTCAATTCGTTCGGACCGCTCTTCGGCAGACGCTCCGCGGCCTCGGCTGACGTCAATCCGCCCGCGTCCGTTTCTAAAGACAGGAAAACTTCCTCTTTGCTCATTTCATAAGGTTTTTTCATTGCAACTCCCCGCGTATTTTCGGAATACGCGTTTTCTTATATACGCGTTTTTTCCCGCCGTGCCGTCAGAACGGTCAGTTTTCCGTCATAAGCGTTTTCGATTTTCAGTTCGGTTAGTATTTTGCCGTAATAGTCCGAGTTGTATGCGGCGGCGCCGTCGGCAATAAAGAGTATGCCGTCTTGGACAAGCTTTGCTTGCAAACATTCAAGCAAGCCTTTCTCCGCCAAAGCGCCCGCAGTGTCGAACAGAATAATGAAGTCGTATTCCCCGAACCGTTCCGGGATAAATGCGCCGAAATGCACCGCCCTGCCGCTCGCGTCAAACGCCCGCCCGTATTTGCCGCGAAGCCTTCCCGCCGAGTGAACGTAACATCCCGCCGCGCGAAGAACCTTGCTTTCCAACGCTCCGGCGGTTTGAGACACGCACAACACGGTATCCGAGCTTTTTATTTCCACGGTGTTCAGCGCGGCCGACGCAAGCGTAAGCCTTTCATTGAATTCAAAGCCGCCTTTGCGTTTGTTTTTAGGTTTAAGAGATACGTATTTGTTTTGCATTTCCGCAACTCCTTTGAAACCGAACCGCCGTACGCGCCGCGTTAACGATTCTTTATTCGTTTACGTTTTATTTTTCGTCCGCGCGGAATTTAAATATTTCCGAGGCGGGCGCTTTTATAAAAAAACTCCGGACGACGCAAAAGCATCGTCCGAAGTCTTGTTCAATCTCCGCCGCATACGCGCCGAACCCCGCAAACCAAGCCGATACGCAACTCCGTTTCGTACGGCGGGGATGTTGATCTGCGGTCCGTAACCCACAAAAGATCACGGCAAACTACTCCCTAGGGACAAATTTATTGAAACTTGTTCTGATTTAGGTTCGAACTGCATTAAAACAGCCGCGGTTATTCTCGATAATTTTATTTTACAGCCTCAGCCGTACATGCGTACAAGCCTCACGCCGCGGATTTTTGCGCGCCGGCGCTTACCGCCTCAGCCGCATTACGTACGAGTCTCTCGCGTCCGTATGCGCGGTTATGTTCGCAATTTCGAGTAGCCTCAGCCGGTACATGCGTACGAGCCGCTAGACGCCGCGTTCCGCAGTAAATCCGATTTTGCCTCGGCTGTGCATACGCTCAAACCGCGCCCGTTCCCGAACCTGCCTTGCCCGCCATTTCCGCGAACCTCGGCCGTACACACGCGAACCGAACCGCTGTTGCGGCTAACACCTTGATACGACCAACGCACCTTATTGTACATGCGCAGGCAAATCAGGTCAAGCGTTTTTAAACGAAACGCTTCAAAAATTCTTCCGTTTTCGCGTTGTTT
>JAITEJ010000178.1 GCA_031282095.1 Clostridiales bacterium | reverse complement strand
CTGTCCCGCGCGTGCCGCTAAATCGCCGCGACACGCGCGGTTGAGGCAATTCTGCCGAATTTTTCACGTCGGTCAATGAGCAAACCCACTGACAGTAAATACCCCTCTAGACGCCTGCGATACGGCGTCTTACGACCGCGCACGCGATGCTAAACTGCCGCAAAACGCGCGGTTAAGGCAATTCCGAGATGCGGGCGATTGTTCCTTGCATAATTTCAAGCGATTGTTCCATCTCCGCGACCAGTTTAAATTGAGTGCGCGCGCGGTCTAAATTATGGCGCGGACGGGCGGTCTTGAAATAGAGGTCTCCGTCCAGATAGTCCGTAAGAAACCGCATACCGCATTCATAAGTCATGAGTATCGCGGAAAAGGCTAAGGTTTCGCGCTCCGTTTCCGTAATATCCGCCGCCGCTTTAAGATAACCCGATGCGAACGCTTCGAACAGCCTCATGTCGAAATGAACAAGGGAGAGATCCGGCTCGTCCTCGGCGGCGGTGTTGCAACCGAAGCGCACGGAGTCGCCGAAATCGTACCCCGTCACGCCCGGCATAACGGTGTCTAAGTCTATAACCACGTCGCCGCCCCCGGCATTGTCAAAAAGAACGTTGTTTATCTTTGTGTCGTTGTGAGTGACGCGCAACGGCAAACCGCCGTTTTCTATAAGCCCGATAAATACGTCCGAATATGCTTCGCGCGCTTTTACGAAGGATATTTCCCGAACGGTTTCGACGGCACGCCCGCAAATGTCGCGTTCTGAAGAAGCGCGGAAGGCTTCAAAACGCTTGCGCGTGTTATGAAAATCGGCTATCACCGGATACAGCCGAGAAGCGTCGAAATCACTCAGCTTATTTTGAAAATCCGCAAAGGCACGCCCGGCGCGCGCGAATAACGCCGGATCGTCGACGATTTGAACGGTAGTGCTGTCGTCTATAAAATCGTAAACGCGATAGAATCCGGATGCGTGCGAAAGATAACTTCCGCCGTCCGCGGTTTTCACGTATGACAAGTTACGTCCGCCCTTGCGCGAAAGGTGATCCAGTACCGCCGCTATGTTGGACATCAGTTTGTCTATGTCGCGGAATATTCTGTCGTTTATACGCTGAACGATATATTTATGCGCGCCGCCGCCGCCGTCCTCCGTTATCAGAAGATAGGTGGTGTTTATGTGACCGGAACCGTACGGTTGAAAGTATACCGCTCCGCCTTTCAGACGGAACGTTTTCATTATCGTCGCCAATATTTGTTCCATATCTTCTAATAGGTTATTTCCACGCCGAAAGTCTTATCCGAGTTCACGGCATTTGCGGACGTTACCGTTTTTCCTTCGGCTTCAAGGGCGGCGGCGGCGAACGCCGCGGCTATTCCCACGTCTATTTTATGCAGTTTCTTTTTAAAGAATATCTTGAATACGCCGCCGCGGCCCTCATAATCCACAAAGACCTTGCCTTCAGAGAAACGCAGTTTCCACGGTTGGAAATTTACGGCAGACGGCGCCAGCCTCACCGCCTCCGCAACCTTGTTGTCGGTTTCGGATATTTCCGAGAGGGGGAGCCTCTTAAAGCTTTTGACGGAGTCGCGCAACGGAACGCTCGTTTTTCCGAACGCCAGCATTATGCAAAATCCGGCGTTATCGTCGACGGCGGAGGGATTTGCCATTCCCAGCCAAAGACTGCCTAGTCCGACGCTTTGCAGATAGAGGTCGGTTTGTTCCAAAACGAAACCGACGTTAAGAAATTCCTCCGCGGCGGTTCCGTACGCCAAAATATAATGCGGCGCGCGGTTGTCCCCGACCGCTTTCGCGGGAAGGATTTTATACTTAAGCTTTTGTCCGTCCAAATTGCGGGCGGCGTCTATAAACGCGGACACCTCGTTTAAGGTATTCTCGTCAAGAGGGGTCTGATCGTACGAGCGCACCGAGCGCCTCGCAAAAATCGTTTCGTATATCGTCATTTCGGTATCTCCTTATAAACCGTTTATTTTTACGGCAATAATGCCGTTGAATTTTACTTACATATCGGTTCTCCGTCTCGCGGAAAAACGCACGCTTAACTCTAATCTTCCGCGTCCCCGCCGCACTCTCCGTACACGTCCAAAAAGCCGTGGCGTTCCCCGTGTGCCTTATATCCCAAAACGGCGTCTAAATTAACGTTTTTTGCGCTGTTAACTATGTTTTGCGTCGCTTTCGGATTATCGCGCTTCAACTGCTTCAACAGATATTTCATATCCTGACGTTTCGATCCGCCGCCGCCGTTGTCACAGACGGAGCAGTTTTCGGTAAAGCGGCAAGCGCATTGAATAAACTCCAAATCGTTAAGGTTGCGCCAGTTGAGAATGTCCGATTCTCCCACGTAATACAGCGGACGAATAAGCTCCATGCCCTCGAAATTCGTACTCTTGAGTTTCGGCATCATGGTGCGGTATTGCCCCGTGTAAAGCATGCTGAGCAGAACGGTCTCGGCGACGTCGTCAAGGTGGTGTCCCAACGCGATTTTGTTGCATCCCAATTCTTTCGCCTTGCCGTAAAGATGACCGCGGCGCATACGGGCGCAAAGATAGCACGGAGATCCGCCTGAAGCCGCCACGACGTTAAAAATGTCCGAACCGAATATCTCCACGGGAACGTTTAAAAGACGCGCGTTACTCTCTATCGTTTGGCGGTTTATTTCATTATAACCGGGATCCATGACGAGATACAGGGCTTCAAAATTATTTTTTCCGTGCCGCTTCAGTTCCTGCATACATTTGGCGAGAAGCATTGAATCCTTGCCGCCCGAAATACAGACGGCGATTTTATCTCCGTCCTCGATCAGCTTGAATTCATTCACGGCAGCCACAAACTTCTTCCATATGGAAGCGCGGTATGTGGTTATAATACTCCGTTCTACAGTTTGATATTTTTCCATTGTCATAATTTACACGAGAACAAGCGAAAGCCTTACGTTCCGCTCAAAGCCGCGTCTGTAACCCGAGATAAACGCGCCGACGGCAATTTTCGCCCTGTTTAAGACTTAAGCAGACTTAACGGATTGTAGTTTTTCCGCGACGGCAATTTCCGCCCCGTTTAAGACTTAAGCAGACTAATAACGGATTGCAGTTTTTCCGTAAAAATGCGGATTTCCTCTTCCGTTGTGAGGTGGCTGAGGCTCACCCTTATAGATGAAAGCGCGCGCCTTTTATCTCCCGTAACCGCATATACGGTCTTGGACGGAGTATTAGGCGACGAACACGCCGATTTGACGGACACGCAAACGCCGTCCTCGGATAATGCGGCGCGTAACGTTTCGCCGTTTACACCGTCGACGCTGAAATTTAAAATATGCGGTATGCCGCCGGCGGGGCTGTTGATTTTCACATACGGAAGAGCGGAAAGCGCGCCGGTCAAAACCGCGCGCAGCTTCGCAACACGGTCGTAACGCGCGTTCAGGTTATCGAAAGCGAGCGAAACGGCTTTTTCCGCGGCGACCGCGAGAGCGGCGGAGGGCGTGCCGCCGCGGTATACCGACAAGCCGCCGCCGTGTATCAACGGAGTCAATACGGTTTTTCTCTCTTTTAACAGAAACGCCATGCCGTTCAGTCCGTAAAATTTATGCGGCGCGAATGTCAGCGCGTGTATTCCGTCTAAAGCGGGAACGGCGGTCTTGCCGACAACCTGAGTGGCGTCGGTATGAAAACGGCAGTTAGGGTATGCGCGTATTATCCCGGCTATGCTTTCGACGGGTTGTACCGCCCCAAGTTCGCTGTCCGCGGTGCAAACCGTGACAAGGACGGTATCCTTGCGCATAAGGCTTGAGAGGTGCTCCAAATCGACCTTTCCGTCGCGCCCGATGCGCACAAGCTCCACTTCCCAGCCTTTTGCCTGCAAATACGTGAGCGCGCCGCCTACGGAGAGATGCTCCGACACCGTGCTGATAATGTGCCGTCCCATGCCTCTGTATGCCTCGGCGACGCCTTTTATCGCAAGGTTATTCGCCTCGCTTGCGGAAGCCGCAGCGATAATCTCATATCCGTCCGCTCCGAAAAAGTGGCTTTTTATGCTCAGAAGCGCATCGTTAAATGCCTTTAACGATTTCATCCCCAATGCGTGCGCCGAATTTGCGTTGGCGAAAAATTCTTGCGCCGCAGCCGTGAAAACGGCTAAAACCTCTTTGTCCGCCGGCGTATCAGCCGCATAATCCAAATAAATCATAACAATATATAACGGGCGCGGTACACGCCCGACGTAAGCCGTAATAATCATCCGCGCGCCCATGTTCGGAGCATCGGAGCCTATACCTAAATGTAAAACGTTTAATTTCCGTACTTCCTTAACTCAGATTATGCCCAAA
>JAITEJ010000156.1 GCA_031282095.1 Clostridiales bacterium | reverse complement strand
ATATTAAACGTACATCCGCAAAGAAAGCGCGCGGGAAGCTGTCAGTACAAAGTATAGTGATCTTAACTATTTATATAGTCGTCGCGATTGCCGTCATAACGCTTGTTTTAGCAAGTGCGGATTTTGTCGGCAGCGGCAATCGCAAAGCTCAGGACTCGCGTGCGTCGGCACAAGCCGACTCGTCGAGCGGTTCCGTCTCCGCATTGTCGTCACCCTACGAGTATGAGACTGAGACCAACTGGTTTGATAAAATTTGTGACGGGATTTCGGAATTGTTCGATTAAAATCCGTTGCACTAAACTATTTACCGCTGAAAAGGCTGCCGACACGAATTGTCGGCGGCCTTTGTTTTAGAATGCGGGCGGCAAAACGGCGCGGCACATGTATGACTTAGGGCGGAACGGGTTGAAAACTATAAAAGTTTTGCTTAAAGATAAGGTTACCGATAGGAATCGTCGGTAATTTTTCTTTTATGGGAGGATGAAAACGATGCAAACGGAAAGCAGCGGCAGAATAAATTATTTACCGCGAAAAAGGTTATTGACCGTGATTGTCCTTATAGCGTTTCTTTTTGCCGCCGTTGCGGTCAAGCTTGCCTTTGTAATGATAGTTCAGGGAGAGTCTCTGCAACTGCGCGCGTTGGATCAATGGATGCGCGACGTTCCGCTGCAGGCGGCGCGGGGCATGATTTTGGATAGGAACGGCATAGTTCTTGCCGACACGTCTACTTTGTATACGATTTATATACGTCCTAACGCCGTGAGTGACGCGGACGCCACCGCGAAAGCGGTTTCCGGGATTTTAGGCACGGATTTTTCTGCACTGTACGAGAAAATCAAAAAGAAAGGCGTGTCCGAGATAACCGTTGCGAAAAACGTATCAAAAGAGCGTATGACCGCGCTAAGAGAATGCGGCGCTGACGGAATTTATTATACGGAAAACAACTTGCGCTATTATCCGTACGGAGATTTCATGACCGCCCTGTTGGGTTTTACCAATGCGGACGGCGCGGGTCAGACGGGTTTAGAAGCGTATTACGAAAAATATTTATCGGGAGTGAACGGCAAGATAATGACGGAAACCGACCTCATAGGGCGGGAAATAAACGGCGGGAAGCAGTCCTATCTGCCCGCCGTCGCCGGCTTTAATCTTAACACTACCCTTGACTACCATATACAGCGTCTTGCCGCCGGAGCCGTGGAGCGGGCTATGACCGCGTACGACGCTAAGAGCGCCTACGCCGTCGTCATGAATCCGCTGTCGGGAGAGATTTACGCTGTCGCGGAAAGCCCATCCTACGATTTGAACGACGTACCGCGCGATGATTTGGAGTTGTTGTTCGGCGCATCCAAAAGCGCGTCTGTATCCAACGTATACGAACCGGGTTCTACGTTCAAAATATTGACGGCGGCCGCCGCGCTGGATGCCGGCGTTTACACAACGGAAAGCAGATTCTATTGCAACGGCGCCCACGTAGTGGACGGTCAACGCATACGCTGCTGGAAAACCACGGGACACGGTAGCATAAGCTTTGCCGAAGGCGTTCAGGGCAGTTGTAACGTAGTTTTTATGAGCAGCGCGTTGGCGTTGGGAACCGAGCGGTTTTATTCCTATCTGTCCGCGTTCGGTATAGATAAAAAGACAGGTATAGATATGTTCGGTGAAGCGTCTGGATTACTTATCAAAGAGAAGGACGTTAAGCGCGTGGATTTGGCGCGCATAGGTTTCGGGCAGTCGGTGGCGGTCACTCCCATAGAACTACTGACGGCGGCGAGCGCGGCGGTGAACGGAGGGGTGACCGTACGTCCGCACATAATGCAGTCGGTTAAGGACGCCGACGGGCGTTTTGTGATCACGGCGGACGCTTATTCGGGATCCCGCGTGATCAGTGAAAAAACCTCTTCCATAATGCGTACACTGTTGGAATCCGTGGTTTCCGGCGGCAGCGGCAAAGGCGCTTACGTACCCGGCTATACGGTTATGGGGAAGACGGGAACCGCTCAGAAATATGAAAACGGAAAAATCGCGCAAGGGAAATACGTATCATCCTTTTTGGGTTTTTCGTTCGAGCCGGGCAGCGAACTCGCCGTACTTGTCATCGTAGACGAACCGAAAGGAGCATATTACGGCAGCGTTGTAGCCGCGCCGCTGGCGGGAGACATCTTCCGCGGAGCATTCGCCTACAGGGGGGCGGTCCCCCACTACGCTAGTGCCGAGGCGGAACTTATCGGAGAAAAATTTACGCTTCCCGATTTTTCGGGCATGAGCTACCGCGACGCCGAACAAGCGCTGAAAAAACTGGGGCTTTACCTTGAAACGGACGGAGAGGGCGGCACGGTTTCGGGACAATATCCCTGCGCGGGAACTAAGGTTGATAAACGCAACGCCGTGCAGTTGTTTTTGACGTGACGTCGGACCGCCGCGCGCACATACTCTTTTCAAGGGCATCGTAGGAAGATGCGTGTTTTTGTGTCCGAAACGCGGGTCGCCGCGCGCACGTACTCTTTTCAGAGTGTTGAATTTACTTTGAAAGATGGTGTGTCGGAAGCAAGCGGGTGTACGTCCGTTTCAGGAC
>JAITEJ010000146.1 GCA_031282095.1 Clostridiales bacterium | reverse complement strand
GATAATAAAGAACGGTATAGGCTGCGGACCGTTTGTTTCATAATTATCATATTACTTTCGCGGTTTCATTGCTTTTGCGAATTAAAAAGACGGTACAGACACAGGTTTATTTCATTTCCGCTTATGCCCTTGACTTCCGAAAACGGTTGCGCGACGCGAGCCGACGAAATCTCCGTCTTTTGTTCGCGCGGCTTGCTTTGTCCAAGAGCGGACGCCATTTTAAAAATCCCCTTCATCTGTTCGTCCATAGGCAGCAATTCCATAATATCCGCCAAACCCGCGCCGCCGGACAAAATCCCCGCTATTTTTTCCATAGGAAGAGCCGTCGGACTTTTTTCGCCATCCTTTCCCTTGCCTTGCATAAACGACATCATAAGACCTAATAACGCCGGATTAAATTCCATTTTTTATGTACCCGTATAATAATATGCCGCCGTCAACTCTTTAGTTACCGTTTTTAGGCTGCGACGGCGGTTCTTTGCGGGATAATATTGAGTAAAAACCGAAAGCCGCCCTTTTTGCGGCATTCTCCCCCACGAAAAACGATTCCCCGACCGCCGCCGATCTCCAAGCGCTCCTGTCCCTTAATGCGGAATAAACCGTAAAAGCAAAAGTTACTTCCTCTGTTTTTTCAGCGAAATAATTCCCCGGTTTTTGTAATTCGTTTCCGAGACATAACCATAGAAGCACGGGTCATTTTCTCAAACGTTTCTTTTCAGTAAAGCGGTTTGCGGTTTTCTTCCGTTCCTTTCCGAATACACCCCGTCCGTTCATACGGCATAAAATGTAAAAACGGAGGTCGTTTTATGGATTTTAAAAGTTTTGCCCGTGAGAAAGATACGGACGGCGGATCGCCTTCCTTCAAAGAAGAGGGCGCAAAGCTGAATTCGGCGCAGGAGGCGGCGTTAAAACGCAAAATCAAACACTACGAAAAAATGAGCGAGGACGAATTACTGCGGGAATTCACCGAAAAGGTGGAAGAAAGCAAGATGAACGGAAAACTAAGCCGCTCCGACATAGACGGCTTTGCCTCAGTCTTGCGCCCCTATCTCAATCCCGAACAGGAAAAGAAGCTTGACGGCGTTTTAAAGCTTATAAAATGATTGAAAAGAAACTCGATTTTGAAAGTTACATACGTTTCGCACGCGGAGGCGAACGCGCGGCGCTGGTCTATATACACAGCTTTGCCGCGTTAAAATACCTTGCGCGAGATTTTGATATAACGCATCGTTTTCCTTTTATCAACGCGGTTGCGGTAAGCGGCGACTTCGCCGATATAAGGCGGTTGTCCGCGTCGCCGTATGTGGAGTACATAACGGCGCAAAGTCGGGTTTTCGCGTTAAATACGCCGGGGGCGGACACGGTTTCCGAGGGAGGCGGCACGAATTCCCGCCGTAACGCGGAAGACCTTCCGCCGAAAGGAAATGACTGTGTGCGTGCGTGCGAGCTTGAAGCCGGTTTGAATAGCGTCAGTGATAAGCGGCTGTCTTACACCGCTTGCGTGCGTTCGTGTGCAACTAAAGCCGAGACGGAAAGGCGCAGTTCGGCGGACGGAGTTTCGACCTGCGGTCGTGCGTGCGAGCTTAAAGGTCCCGGTCAGGTGTTCGACGCGAACGGGAATGCTGTTTCGACCTGCGGTCATGTGTGCGAGCTTAAAGCCGGACCGTCATCTAAACGTGCGGTTTCGGTTTGCGCGGCTGATTACGGCGGTGTATGCGCGCGCGGTTTCAACCCGCAGATTGCGGCTGCTTACGCGGCAAAACCGACCGAGCGGAACGCATATGTACGCGGTTTTGATTCGGATATTACGGCTGCCTATGCCGCAATAGCGAAAGCGGGATGTAAGCGCGTCCGGGGGTTAGGCGCGGAGATCGGGCGACTGCGAAACGCATACCGAACGGACGAAAACATACGCGCGCGCGGACTCGGTTCGGAGGTGTTTTTAAACGATAGCGAGACTGTTCGCGGTATGGGTCTAAAAACCGATTTTACGGGGCGCGGCGTCACGTTGGCGGTGCTTGACACGGGAATACAGCCGCACTTGGACATCTGCGCGCCCGTCAACCGGATCAAAGACTTTTATGATGTGTACGGCAAAAGCAGTCTTCCTTACGATGACAACGGACACGGCACATTTGTGGCGGGCATAGCGGCGGGCAACGGGTTCACCTCCGCGGGAAAGGTACGCGGAGTCGCCCCCCGTTCGGAGTTGGTGGGTGTCAAAGTTATATCCTCGTCGGGCGAATGCGGCGCGTTTAGCGTGTTGGAAGGGATGCAATGGACGTTGGACAACGCCCGCCGTTTGCAAATAAAAGTGGTATGTATGAGCTTCGGCAGCGATCCGCTACCCTCCGGCGACCCGCTTAAACTAGGTGCGGAAACGTTGGTAAAAAACGGCGTGACAGTGGTGTGCGCGTCCGGCAACAGCGGTGAAAACGGTTTGAAGTCGCCGGCAATAAGCTCCGATGTGATCTCCGTCGGAGCGATAAACGCGCGAACTCACGCCGAAGCCGATTTTTCCTCGCGCGGTTGGTACGGCGGCAGTCAGAAACCCGACCTTTATGCGGTGGGCGTGGATGTCGAAGGCTTGTACTACCGCTCGGCATACACTCACATGAGCGGCACCTCCGCCGCCGCTCCGTATATAGCCGGGGCCGCCTGTCTGCTCCACGAAAAATATAAAAATCTCACTCCCCGCGACGTAAAGAGAATGTTGTTGGCATCTGCCGAAAATTACGAAGGCAAACCCGTAATCGAATTTTCACATAACGCCTTTGTTTCGCTGACGCGCGTGTAAAACGGTGGCGATAGCCGTGTTCAGTTCATTATCGTCGGGTCTCGACCCTTTGTTCCGCTGACGCGCGCGTAAAACGGATTTGTATAACTAGAGCGCGCATACACACAAGGAGCCTTCGCTCCGCTGACGCGCGCGCGTACAACGTGTATTATTTCATAAAAATGCGTCCCGTTTATTTTTACATTCGTCTATTGTCCTATATGCATATAAACGCACGTATTTATAATTTCCATTTTTTAACGTGACAGCTCACTTTCATAAACCTAATCTTTCGCTGCGGCAACGCATATTTTTATAGGCTCAGCTTTTTTGCCGCGGCGGAGTAAATTCTCATAAACTCAATTTTTTTGCTATAACCGGCACTTTTTCATAAACTTAATCTTTCGCTGCGGCAACGCATATTTTTATAAGCTCAGCTTTTTTGCCGCGGCGGAGTAAATTCTCATAAGCTCAATATAAACTCAATTTTTTGCTATGATGGGCGTCCCTTCATAAAATTTATTTTTTACGGCGCGTATATTCCGCGGAATCGGGTAGCGAGGTCCTGAAAAAGTTGCCGTCGGGGTATTGCGCGATCAGCGCGCCGAGGGCGCTCCAACCTTGCAGGGGAGAGCCGTCCTTGTGACACGGAGAGAAAAATTCAATCGGAGTAAAGTTGCCGCGTTCAAGATTATAGTCGAACCAACGCGTCAGCGGATATTCGTAGTCCATGCCAGCCGCCAGCTTGGCGTATGCGTACGCCGCGGAAAGATACGGCCAATCGCCTCCGTTATGATAATAATACGGCAGTGAGCTTTTTCCGATCAGAGCGGTGTT
>JAITEJ010000116.1 GCA_031282095.1 Clostridiales bacterium | reverse complement strand
GCAGTATAACCATAGGGAGCAGCGTATACAGCGTGACGAGCATAGGCGCTTGGGCGTTCTCTTATTGCGATAGTTTAGCCATCATAGAGATACCTGTCTCTGTGACGAGCATAGGCGATTATGCGTTCGAGTATTGCACTTTCTTAAGCAGCGTGGTTTTCGAGGAAGGCAGCAAGCTTAAGAGCATAGGCGATTATGCGTTCGAGTATTGCAGTAGTTTAAAGAGTGTAACAATGAACGGGGTAACGCCGCCTATTTTAGGGAGCAATGCGTTTTCTAATACTCATAGTGATATGAAGATATATGTACCGAGCGGAAGCGAGGATACATATAAGAATGCGAACGAGTGGAGCTTTTATGAGAATAAAATAACCGCCAAATCGTAAGAGAAAGCATAAGGATCAAATAACCGTAAAACCGTAAGATAATGGAAAGATAGGACCGAGCAAAACGGTCGAGTCCGAGAATATATCCCTCCGCCGAGTAGCGAGCGCGGCAAATCGGCGGAGGGGAATAGACAACGGGAAGATGGTGAATGACAGAAAGCGGCGCGGGTAGAG
Organism: Clostridiales bacterium; assembly: GCA_031282095.1. The sequence continues at coordinate 2,651 of JAITEJ010000116.1, read as the reverse complement.
AACGGGGGATGGGGAAATGCCGGACGGTAGTTAACAGACTTCTTGCCGTATCGTCGTTCGTGATGCAAACCATTCTTTAAGTTCAAAACGCGCTTTAAAAACAAAGATATCAGGTTCGCGGCGCAACTTGTTTTCCGCGCTTGAAACACGGCTTGCGAATTTATTTTTCGTTTATCTTAAATATCCGCTTTAAGTTTTCCTAAAATTTTGCTTTCAAGACGGGATATTTGCACTTGCGACACTCCCAACAGCCGGGCAACCTCGGCTTGGGTTTTATCGCGGAAATAGCGCAGAATTATAATTGTGCGTTCGCGATCGGGAAGTCCCTCGATGATTTCCTTAACCTGCATCTTATCGATCATATCTTCGTCGTCGGACGCCAAATGCTCAAGCAGAGAAATATCGTCGGAATCGGGAGGCGGGGTCAATGAAACGGGGTAGCGAGAACTGTCCATTGCGAAGACGGCTTCTGCAGGTTCGACACCTACGGCAGCCGCGATCTCGTCTATTGTCGGGTCGCGTCCGCAGCGTTTACGAAAATCGTCGGAAAACTGCGCTATATGCATAGACAGGGCTTTTAAGGCGCGCGAAACCTTTACGGAGCCGTCGTCACGTAAAAACCGTTTGATTTCTCCGGCTATCATAGGTACCGCGTATGTGGAAAAACGTACGCCGAAGTCGGCGTTAAAATTATTTATCGCTTTTATCAGCCCCAACGAACCCAGTTGAATGAGGTCGTCATACTCGATCATGCGTCCTGTATAGTGTTTGACCACCGATTTAATAAGCGGCATATTGTGTTCGGCGAGGAGTTCCTTCGCGGCGTCGTCGCCCGCTTGCGCCATTTTTATTAAGCTAAGCGTTTCGTTATGCTCAAGCATTTTTTGCCCCGATAATTTTAATCATACGAACCGTAGTACCCGCGCCCGGCGCGCTCACGACCGATAATTCGTCCGTGAAAGACTGCATGAGAGTAAAACCCATGCCGCTTCTTTCATCGTCCGCGCGTGTAGTGAAAAAGGGTTGTAGGGCGGCGTCAACATCGTCTATGCCCACGCCGTCGTCGCATATCGTTACGGTGAGCGTGTTGCCGCTGAATTCGGCTTCTATATGTATCTCCGCCTCCTCGTCCGCGCTTTTGTACGGATACGCGTGGACGACCGCGTTTGTCACGGCCTCGGATACGGCCGTCTTTAAATCCTCGGTTTCCTCTACAGTGGGATTGGCGCGTACCGCGAAAGCGGCCACCGCGTTGCGCGCAAAGCTCTCGTTCTCGGACAGCGCGGGAAAGGTCAGCTTCAAATAATTTCTCATCGATATATCCCCATTTGCCTTTAGGCTGTAAAAATTTTTTAAGTGGAGCGGTTATGCGTAACCGCTGTTTATATCTTCGTTATCACTTGATAAAGTCCGCTCATTCGTAAAATTTTGTCTACGGTCGGCGACGGTTGTTCTATATAGAAAGGAATGTTTACGGCGCGCAAAAGTTTATATCTGCCCAGCAGAACGCCTATTCCGGTGCTGTCCATAAAACTAACGCGGGACATATTCATAACGAACGAGCCGAACTGCGCCGATTTAAATTTACGGTCAAGCGAATCGCGGAGCGTAGGCGCGCTGCATTCGTCCAATTCGCCTTCGGGGTATGCCACAAGTGTGTTTTGTTTGATTTCAAACGCGATTTTCATAGCCAAAACTATAAAGCAAACCGCGCCGCGAAAAATAAAAATTATTGTCGTCTGTCCGCGAAAAAAGTCATATCGCATTTAAAATGATTTTATGACTAGGCGGGCGAACGCGTACTCGGAGAGATGAACCGCCGGAAATAATCCGCTTGTATTAAGAGGATTGACGACTAAACAAGCGTATTTATACGTTCCCTCAAAGAATGTTATTGTCGAGAACTAACTCACCTTGAAAGGATTCTTCGGACAGAACGAGTATATACGCGCTATGGAAATACGCAGCCTTTGAGAACCCGTTTTCTTTATTTCACCTGTTTTCTCATATATAATAGGCACGCTGAAGTTGTTGCTTGCGATAACGGAAAATTTGTGATATAATCAAAAATATTCACCAATTTAATTAAAAACATAGTCGCCGTATAAGGGGGATGCAAATGCAGGTTGTGTCGCTTATTTTAATAGCCTTAGGATTGTCTGCGGACGCATTTGCCGTTTCGGTATGTAACGGATTAGCGAACCGCAAGATGAAAAAGGGAAAGTATTTTTACATTGCCGCAGTTTTCGGGATTTTTCAGGGGTTGATGCCTCTTGTAGGTTATTATTTGGGAACTCTGTTTTTACGCTACGTCGAGAATTATTTGAAGTATGTTTCCTTTGCCATACTATTGCTTATCGGAGCTAAAATGATTTTAGACGGCGCAAAGGAATTGCGCGCCAAAACGGAAATCGAGGAAAAAGAAATAAAAACCGCCGCCGTGCTCGTTCAGGGTGTGGCGACCAGTATAGACGCGCTCGCAGTCGGCGTCTCGCTTCTCTCTTTTTCCATCGCAATATACGTTTCCGCGCCCGTAATCGCCGCGGTAACTTTTGCGGTTTGCTTGATCGGAGTGTTTTTAGGCGCGAAATTCGGTCGCATAATAAAAGGAAAAAGTTCTGCCGCGTCTATTGCAGGCGGCGTGGCGCTTG
>JAITEJ010000072.1 GCA_031282095.1 Clostridiales bacterium | reverse complement strand
GGGAATATGCATATCAAAAACGCTTGCGGTAATAGCGCCGACGGTGGAATATTTAAAGCCTTGCGACTTGATTTTATCCAAAACCTCGGCTGTAGCCGTCGCGCCGTGATACTTAAAGCATGCGTCCACTATGAGCGACAGTTGTTTTTTGCCTATCGCGCCCACCTTTCCGCTGAGAATTCCCTCAACCTCAAGCTGCAGCATATCCTCGTCGGTTTCACGCGGCATAAAGTGCAAATCCTGCGGCAACGCCTGATTAAATATATATCTGCCTACGGACGTGTGCAAGCGCACCGTAACAACGGTTCCGTCGTCCTTCACAAGCTGCCTTCTGATGAAACACTTGGCTTGCAGTGCAAGCTCGCCCACGTGATACGCCATTATGGCTTCTTCCGGCGACTTGAACGCTTTGCCTTCTCCTTTCGCTCCCGGACGGATTATGGTGAGGTAATATGAGCCTATAACCATATCCTGCGTCGGCGAAACGATAGGACGACCGTCGGACAGTTTCAGTATATTGTTGGTGGAAAGCATGAGTATGCGCGCTTCGACCTGCGCCTCTATGGAAAGAGGCACATGAACGGCCATCTGGTCGCCGTCGAAGTCCGCGTTAAACGCCGAGCATACGAGCGGATGTATTTTAAGCGCGCGCCCCTCGACCAAAACGGGCTCGAACGCCTGTATGCCCAAACGGTGAAGGGTAGGCGCGCGGTTCAACAGAACGGGATGATCCTTGATCACGTCCTCCAGTATGTCCCACACTTGGTTCTTCACGTTTTCCACTATGCGCTTAGCGCTCTTTATGTTATGACATATGCCCTGTTCCACAAGCTTTTTCATTACGAAAGGCTTGAAAAGCTCCAACGCCATTTCCTTGGGCAGACCGCATTGATAGAGCTTAAGCTCCGGTCCCACGACGATAACGGAACGACCTGAGTAGTCCACGCGCTTGCCGAGCAAGTTCTGTCTGAAACGCCCCTGCTTGCCGCGTAGCATACCCGAAAGCGACTTCAAATCTCTGTTGCCGGGTCCCGCGACCGCCTTGCCGCGCCTGCCGTTATCGATGAGCGCATCGACGGCTTCTTGCAGCATCCTCTTTTCGTTTCTCACAATTATATCGGGCGCGCCCAGTTCTTTGAGTTTTTTCAGACGGTTGTTGCGGTTGATAACGCGGCGGTAAAGATCGTTTAAGTCGCTTGTCGCGAATCTGCCGCCGTCTAACTGCACCATAGGTCTTAACTCCGGAGGAATGACGGGAAGAACGTCCAAAATCATCCACTCGGGATTGTTTCCGGAAATACGGAAGGCTTCCACTATTTCAAGACGCTTAACGGCCTTCAAACGCTTTTGCCCCACCGACTCCGCTATTATTTTCTTAAGCTCGGCGGAATCCTTCTCAAGGTCGATTTCCATAAGAAGTTCCTTGACCGCCTCCGCGCCCATAGAAGCGCGGAACGCCTTAGAACCGTACTTTTCAACCGCCTCGCGGTATTCGTTATCTTTAATAACCTGCTTCTTGCTGAACTCAGGTACTGTGCCGGGATCCAAAATCACAAACGCCACAAAATACAGCACTTGCTCCAGTTCCTTAGGGGACATATCAAGAAGCAGGCTGATTCTGGACGGAACGCCTCTGAAATACCAAATATGCGAAACGGGAGCCGCCAACTCGATGTGCCCCATTCTTTCGCGGCGGACCTTGGATTTCGTAACCTCTACGCCGCACTTTTCGCATATTACGCCCTTATAACGCACCCTTTTATATCTACCGCAATGACATTCCCAGTCCTTCGTAGGCCCGAAGATGCGCTCGCAGAACAAGCCATCCCGTTCGGGCTTTTGAGTGCGGTAATTTATGGTTTCCGGTTTGGTCACCTCGCCGTACGACCATTCTCTGATTTTTTCGGGAGAGGCGATTCCTATCTGTATGGAATCGAAGTTGCTCAGTTCAAACATGCAATCCTCCGTTCGCCGTCTGTAATTTTCAACGGCGGATAAATGGGACACCCGCTTCAGCTAACGCTCCGCGGAATTTATTTAATTTATATACGACGCAATTCAAGCTGTTTTGCCTGCGCGCCGAACGTTTCTCCGTATACGGACGGCAATCCCTAAGTCATCGGTAAAACGTTCTAGGACAGGCTCCGTACGACGCGCGCCCGTTTGTCTGCGGACGGCATTTCTATAAGCGTTTCGAGGCGGTTTCTTCCGTACGCCGCCGCGCATATCCGTCTTAAGCCGATAGGATGCCGCTTATTGAAGACGGTTGAGCGGCTTAAAAGTCGTCTCCGTCGTCAAACAGCGAACCGCTGAAGATATTTATTCCGCCGTCCGGGTCGTCGTCAACGTCGTCAAAGATGCTGCCCGGCAAAACCGCCGTATCGTCGACGGCTCCAAAGAGATTGTCGCCTAAGACGTCGATTTCTCTCAGCTCTTGTTCCTTTTTGAGCGCCGCCGTTTCAAAGTCTACGTCGTCGACGGAATCGCGTATGTTGATCTCGTCGTGATCCTCCGTCAGCACCTTGACGTCTAAGGCTATGCTCTGCAATTCCTTTATCAAAACCTTGAACGCTTCGGGAATGCCCGGTTCGGAAATGTTGTTGCCCTTGACTATGGATTCATAGGTCTTGACGCGTCCGACCACGTCGTCCGATTTTACCGTCAAGATTTCCTGAAGTATATTCGCCGCGCCGTATGCCTCCAACGCCCAAACCTCCATTTCTCCGAAACGCTGTCCGCCGAACTGCGCCTTTCCGCCGAGGGGCTGCTGCGTAACCAACGAATAGGGACCCGTGCTTCTCGCGTGGATCTTATCGTCTACAAGGTGGGCGAGCTTAAGCATATACATATAACCCACCGTTACGCGGTTCTCGAAAGGCTCGCCCGTTCTACCGTCAAAAAGTTGTATTTTACCGTCGCCGGGCAGACAGTTATCTATAAAGAGCTTTTTAATGTCCTGCTCGTTCGCGCCGTCGAACACCGGAGTGGCGATTTTCCAACCCAGCATACTGGCGACCATGCCCAAGTGAACCTCCAAAACCTGACCTATGTTCATACGCGAGGGAACGCCCAACGGATTAAGAACTATTTGCAGCGGCGTGCCGTCCGCCATAAACGGCATGTCCTCCTTAGGCAGAACGCGGGAAATAACGCCCTTGTTACCGTGGCGTCCCGCCATTTTATCGCCTACCGAAATTTTTCTCTTTTGAGCGATGTAAACGCGCACGAGTTTATTGACGCCGGGCGCCAACTCGTCGCGGTTCTTTCGGGTGAACGTCTTTACGTCGACGATGATGCCGCCCTCGCCGTGAGGAACGCGCAAGGAAGTATCCCTGACCTCCCTGGCTTTTTCTCCGAATATCGCGCGCAATAAGCGCTCTTCGGGAGTCAGCTCGGTTTCACCTTTAGGCGTGACTTTGCCGACCAAAATATCTCCGGAGTGAACCTCCGCGCCCACCATTATGATACCCTCTTCGTCAAGGTGCTCCAGCGCCTCGTTGGAAAGGTTGGGAATATCGCGTGTAATCTGCTCCTCGCCCAGCTTGGTGTCGCGGGCCTCCATCTCATATTCCTCTATATGAATAGAGGTGAAAACATCGTTTTTAACGAGATCCTCGCTTATAAGTATGGCGTCCTCGTAGTTATAGCCTTCCCATGACATGAAGCCGAGGAGAATATTGCGACCCAACGCAAGCTCACCCTCGTTAGTGGCAGGTCCGTCCGCCAGCACCGCGCCTTTTTCCACGCGATCTCCCTTTGATATTATGACGCGTTGATTTATACAAGTCGATTGATTGCTTCTTTGGAACTTGGAAAGGGTGTAAACGTCCTCTTCTCCCCTATCGTTGACGACTATGATTTTGTCGCTGTCCGTATATTTTACGACGCCCGACTCCTTGGCGATGATCATAACGCCGCTGTCATAGGCGACCTTATGCTCGGTGCCTGTGGCTATTATCGGAGCCTCGGGACGGAGAAGAGGAACGGCTTGCCTCTGCATGTTGGAGCCCATCAGCGCGCGGTTGGTATCGTCGTTTTCCAAAAACGGTATAAGCGAAGTGGCTATGGAAACCAACTGCTTTGGCGAAACGTCCATGTAGTCCACCTGATCGCGCCCGTATTCCTTTATTTCGTTACGGAAACGGCAGTTGACGCGGGCGTTAAGGAATCTGCCCTCCTCGTCCAGGGGTTCGTTCGCCTGCGCTACGATGAATTTGTCCTCGGTGTCGGCGGTCATATACACGACCTCTTCGGTCACAATGCCCGTCGCCTTGTCGATTTTGCGGTACGGCGACTCAACGAAGCCGTATTCGTTTACAAGCGCGTAGGTGGATATGGATGATATCAATCCGATGTTCTGACCTTCCGGCGTTTCAATAGGACACATACGCCCGTAATGGCTGTGGTGAACGTCGCGGACCTCAAAGCCCGCGCGCTCGCGGTTCAAACCGCCGCGTCCTAAAGCCGACAGCTTCCTTTTATGCGTAAGCTCCGCGATGGGGTTGGGCTGATCCATAAACTGCGACAGCTGAGAACTTCCGAAAAACTCCTTGATCGCGCTGGTCACGGGACGGATATTGATAAGGGACTGCGGCGTCGCCTCCGAGCTTTCCTGAACCACCGACATTCTTTCTCTGATGACGCGTTCTAAGCGGGAAACGCCTATTCTGAACTGATTTTGAAGCAACTCGCCCACGGCGCGGACGCGTCTGTTTGACAAGTGGTCGATGTCGTCCGTGGCGCCGAAGCCGTAACGCAGACCGAGGTTGTAGCTTACGGTGGCGTATATGTCGTCGCGCGTGATACGATTATAGACAAGATCGTTCAAACGCGCCTTAATCGCCGCGATTCTGTCCTCAAGGCTTTCGTATGTGTCGAGAATTTCTTTAAGCGTCGGATAGTAAACCCTTTCGAGTACGCCTACTGAGCGCGGTTGAACGTCCAAGAACGCATCCAAATCCACGGTATAGTTGCCGATAACCTTGAACTTTCCGCCGCCGTACTTCTCGTCTCTTTCCAGAAAAACCTCGTTTACGGCGTTATTTTGCACCGTCATGCCGGCTTCTTCGGAGATTACCTCGCCTTTTGCAACCAAAATCTCTCCCGTTAGCGGGCTTACGATGTCTTCCGCCGCGGTATGTCCCGCGATACGGGTGCCGATAGCAAGCTTTTTATTGTATTTATATCTGCCGACGCGCGCAAGGTCGTATTTTCTTTCCTCAAACAACGTATTTTTAAGCAGAGCTTCCGCGCCTTCGTTTGTGGGAACCTCTCCGGGGCGTAAGCGCTTGAACAGATCAATTCTGCCCAACTCCTCGCTTTTAGCGGAGACCGCGTCCTTTTCACAAGTCGCTTTCATCATCTCGTCGCCGCCGAACTTTTCAATTATATCCTCGTCGGAACCCAAACCCAACGCGCGCAAGAAAGTGGTTGAGGTTATCTTACGGGTACGGTCCACGTGAACCCAGTGCAAATCGTTGACGTCCTGTTCAAACTCCAGCCAAGCGCCTCTGTTGGGGATAACGGTCGTCTTATAACGCGGCACTCCGTTTTTGTCCAGTTGTTCGTCGCAATAAACGCCGGGGCTTCTGACAAGTTGGCTGACAATGACGCGTTCGGCGCCGTTTATGACAAAAGAACCGCTTTCGGTCATGAGCGGGAAATCGCCCATGAACACTTCTTGGTCGATATGCGCGGTCACGTTGCCGTCGGGATCCTTGCACGTTAAACGCGTCAAAACCTTTAAAGGTACGGCGTAGGTCGCGTCCCGGTCCTTACATTCTTTCACCGTATACTTCGGCGTACCCTGTAAACTGTAACCTAAAAAACTAAGCTCCAATTTACCTATATAGTCGGTGATAGGGGAATAGTCGCGGAAAACCTCGCCTATACCGCTGTCGATGAAGTTCTTGTAGGAATCCTTTTGAACTTTGATAAGATACGGTATCTCGATAATATCCTTGATTTTAGAGAAAGTCATTCTCTCCGTAGTACCGTATTTCACCTTTCGAATTCTCTCCGGCATCGTTTTTTCACTCCTTACCGGAGCCGGCGTATGCGTCAGCTCCGAAATCAGAACACGGGGACTGCAGAGTTTATAAAAACCGTGCGCCCGCGTTCGCGTAATCCTCGTTTGTCACCCTTGCGGCGAAAAAAATCCTTGCTCCCGACCGCTTTCGCGGCAAAAAAATTATAGGATTTTACCGTGTCGTTTAACGCTTAAAATTTTTTTAATTTTTCCAGGCGTAAATCCTTGAAAAAATCGCTCACATATAATAGAATATAAAAAGGACGACAATTTCCCCTACCCGATACCCGTTGGATTTCGGCGGTTACTATATCGCTTTATACACTTATGCAATGGTAAATTTTATCATTCATTGCGCAGAAAGTCAACAAAAATTTCATTATTTTTAAGAAATTTTTTGTACTTTCTTACATAATCGGTCTGATTTTGGGGAATATACGGCTTGTCTCCGGCTTGTAAACAAACGAGGACGCGCCGCAATATCTGAAAACCGGGCAAACCCCTTAATACACGGCGGATCGCGAATCTTACGGACGTTTGCCGGACGGAGTGCTGTAACTATGCGAATAGATAAATTCTTAAAGGCTTCAAGAGTGATAAAGCGTCGTACGGTGGCGGCGGACGCTTGCGGCGCCGGTCGTATCATTGTCAACGGCAAGCCCGTAAAGCCCGCCAAAGAGGTAAAGCCCGGCGACAAGGTAACCGTAGTTTTCGGTAATCGCGAAATAAGCTTTACCGTCCGTTCCGTCGAACCTCCAAAAGGCTCCGGGGATGCCGAGGAAATGTATTCGCTCGACCAAAGCGCGGAATGAAAAACCTGCCCGCCGTGAAACCGCGCGAGTTGTACGGATTTTCGCGCCGCGTTTACGGAATATTTCGGCGTGGACACCCGGAAACAGCTTTTCGTAGGACTGTTCGCGCGTCATTCTTTTTAATGAATATTTCGGCGCAGACGCCGGGAAACAGCGATCAATCCGTCGCCGGCAATCGTAATCGAATATGAATATTTCGGCGCGGACACCCGGAAACGGCGGCGGCGATTTGAATGAAGCACACACCTTACCGCTTGTAAGAATGTTTCGGCGCAAACGCGTGGAAACAGCGGCGTCCGCGCTTATTTGAGCGCGATGTATTCAAATATAAAAAACTATGAAATTAAGCGTAATTATAGCCGCCGGGGGCAACAGCTCGCGAATGCGCGGCTTCGACAAATTAAAAGCAAGGATAAACGGCAAGGCCGTCCTTACGCGTGCGGTTTTGCCGTTTATCGAGTACGGCGGTTTCAGCGAAATTATAGTGTCGGCGCGCGCGGACGCGCTGCGCGACTTCGAAAAACTGCTGCAAACGGAAATCCTCACGGGGACGGTTATTCCGTCGGACGCCGAACGCAGGCAAAAAACGGCGGACGCAAGCGCGGAAGACCTTTGCCCGATAAAATTCGTTGCGGCGGGAGCGACCCGAACAGAAAGCGTAAACAACGCTTTAAAAGCCGTCGCGCCCGATGCCGATCTCGTGTTTATACACGACGGCGCCCGTCCGTTTTTAACTTCGGCGGTGATATTCCGCGTTCTCGCGACGGCATCGGCTTGCGGCGCCGCCGTACCCGTAGTACCCGCCGCCGAATCGGCGCTTATAAACGGCGCGCCTTTCCCGCGTGAGATGCTGCGGCTTGCGCAAACTCCGCAGGCATTCGACGCGGCGAAACTGAAAGAAGCGTACGGGATTGCGTTAAAGGACGACTCTCTCGAATTTTCCGACGACTATTCGCTCTACGCGCACTTTTTCGCCTGCGGCTCCGAATCGATAACCGCCGGCGATCCTGAAAACAAAAAAATTACATATCCCGCCGATCTGCCCGCCTTTTACGGCGTCGGATATGACATACATCGGTTTCGTCCGGGCGGCGGGTTCCCTCTCGCGGGGGTGCGCGTTTCTTCCGACAAAAGTGTGACAGCGCACAGCGACGGCGACGCCGCGCTGCACGCTCTTATGGACGCGATATTGTCCGCAATCGGAAAGGACGATATAGGCAAGCTCTTTCCCGACACCGATCCGCAATATAAGGATATTGACAGCATCATACTTTTAAAGCACGTTTTAAATTTGGTAAAAGCCGAAAATGCGAAAATACTTAACGTTTCTCTCTCGATAATTTTGGAGGCTCCTAAAATAGCTCGTCTGATTCCCTTAATGAAAACCGTCTTATCGGAGGTTATCGGCATCTCCGCAGACCGTATAGGCATAACCGCGACCACCAACGAAAAAACCTCTCTTATAGGGAACGGCGAGGCCGTGGCATGCTTCGCCGCCGTCTCAGTTTTAAAATAACGGTTCGTTATAAGCGGACGCATGTATTCGGCGTGAATAAACGCATGATACTGAGACTGCCGCTAAACTTGTTAATAAGTGAACGCATGTCTTTATCGGCGCTTACCGAAATTCGTTTCAGGTACGAAAGCGACAGATTTAACGCCGGCGGTTTTTGTGCGGATAATCTCACTTTTAAGGTTTAAACGGCATCGCCGGCAATGCGGGGCATCCCCGCGTTTTGACCGAGCGACTGCAGCGGGATACTTAACGTCGTTGGGTATAGGACGCGGTCTTACGCGCTTAAAACGCGCGTCAAATGAAAGTCCGCCCTTTCTCCCGCGGCGGTTTGCGGCTTAAAACGTGCTGCAAAGTAAGAACCTGTCTTCATGAAATCAAGCAATTCTTCTAGACAGTGTGGAGAAGAGATATAAAAATATGATATAATATAATTATGGAAGCATATAAAAGGCATGATATAAGTGATGAGGTATGGGATCTGCTTTGCCCGTTGTTGCCGGGTCAAGTAGGTTCTTGGGGCAGAGTTGCAAAGGATAACCGCAAGTTTATC
>JAITEJ010000048.1 GCA_031282095.1 Clostridiales bacterium | reverse complement strand
GTGCTTTGACCGCCGGTAAGGTCGTCGCTTGCGCCTATACGCGTGAATATGCGGTCGGTAAGCGCGATTTCCGCATACTTAGCGGGAACAAAGCTTCCGATGTGCGCCATCAGCGTTATCAATGCCACTTGCCGCATATAGGTGCTTTTACCCGCCATGTTAGGACCGGTTATCACCATCGTCCGCGATTCGCGGTTTAAATCCGTATCGTTCGGGACATACGACGAAGCCGCCCCCTGCGCTTCCACGACGGGATGCCTCCCCTCCGTTATCGTTATTCCCGTTATTTTGGGAGAGATTACGGGACGGACGTATTTACGCTTATAGGCGGTTTCGACGAACGACAGAAGCGCGTCGACGGCGCCCAACGCGCGCGCGGTATTTTGAAAATCGAATATTTTTTCCGTTAGCTTGTCTTTGATTTCCGCGAATATCCGCGATTCTAGTTTAAGCGCGTTTTCTTCCGCTCCGAGAATTTTTTCCTCTATTTCTTTAAGCTCCGCCGTGACATAACGTTCGCCGCCCGCCAAGGTTTGCTTTCGCTGATACCTATAGGGCACCATGCCCATGAAAGACTTTGATACCTCGATATAATAGCCGAATACGTGGTTATACCCGACTTTGAGAGTGCGGATTCCTGTTTGCTCACGCTCGTTTGTCTCCAAGTTTGCCAACCATTCCTTGCCGAGAGTGCGCGCGTTGCGAAAATCGTCCAATTCCTTGGAAAATCCGCCTCGGATAAAACCGCCGTCTTTGACCGCCGCGGGCGCGTTCGGATCTATCGCGGACGAAAGAAGCTTGCGTATTTCCTCGGACGGCGTTATCTGCGAATTAAGGCTTTTCAAAAGCGCCGATTTTGCCCCGCTTAACGACTTTTTCAGATCGGGAACGACCGTAAGCGTATCTAAAACCGACAGACAGTCCCTCGGATTTACGGAGCCGTAGGCAATTTTTCCCGCCAGCCGTTCCAAATCGCGTACGCCGACGAGTTTGGCGGAAATATCTCCGCGCAAGCGCAAGTCCGAAAGAAGTTCCTCAACGGCGTCCGCGCGCGCGTTTATCTCGCGGCAGTCCTGAAGCGGTCTTTCCAGCCACTTGCGCAACGTACGCGCCCCTGAAGCCGTTTTAGTCTGATCGAGAATTCCCAACAAAGATCCCGCGCGCTTGCGTTCCCGAATGGTTTCGGTAAGCTCCAAATTTTGGCGGGCATTTCCGTCAATCACCATAAACGTCGTACCCGCCGAGTATTTGGGAACGGATAGATGGGAAAGCGAACGCTTTTGCGTTTTTAAGAAATAATCCAACAGCGCGCCCGCCGCGGACACCGCAAAACGCTTATCGGCAAAGCCGAAAGACTCCAGTGTGATCGTGCCGAGTTGCGCTAGCAGGCGTTTTTCGGCGTTTTCACGCATAAAAGCAGACGCGGAGTATGTATCCGGCTTTACCGTTCGTCCCGATTTAAACGATTGCATCGACGCGGACTCAACCGCAAAAACCTCGTTTGAGATTATTTCGGAGGGCGCAATGCCGGTCAGCGTATCCTCAAGAGCCGACATACAGTGGCTATCCGCGTCCCCTTGAGTCAAAAAAAACTCTCCGGTCGATATGTCCGCCCAGGCTATGCCGTAGCCTTTGTCCGTCAGAAAAACCGAAGCAATATAATTGTTTTTCTTTTCATCGAGAATGCCGTCCTCCATGACCGTGCCGGGCGTAACTACGCGCACAACGTCGCGCTCCACCATTCCCTTGCTTTCCTTTGGATCGGTAAGCTGTTCGCAGATCGCCGCCTTATAGCCGGCATCGATGAGCTTCTTTATGTAGTTATCGACCGCGTGATGAGGTACGCCGCACATGGGCGCGCGTTCGGACAGCCCGCATTCGCGTCCCGTAAGCGTCAAATCCAACAATCGTGAGGCCGTCACCGCGTCGTCGAAAAACATTTCATAAAAATCGCCTAAGCGGTACATTAAAATAGCGTCGGGATAAGCGTCTTTAATCTTGAAATATTGCCGCATCATCGGCACCAGTTTTTCTCTTATAATTTCCATCGTCATTCGCCGTTTTTACTGCGGCGCACTCCCCCGCCGCCTACATTGACACACTGTTATTTAATCGCCGGAAAGGGTTTATTTCCGCCGCTCGATTTCCTAACGTCATTAGCCGTCTTTATTGCGGCATAACTCCCCCGCCGCGTTGCATTTGCGCGTCAAGATTTACTCCCGAGAGAGGATTTACAAGTTGTTCGTTGTCATTCGCCGTTTTTATTGTAGTACACTCCCCCGCCGCCTACATTGACACACTGTTATTTGATAATCGGAGAGGTTTTATTCCCGTAGCTCGGTTTTTCATCGTTACTATCGGAAAGGATTTAGTTCCACCGCTCTTTTCCGTGATTGATTGCTTTTTTAAGAAACAATCTCGCCGAAAAGCGCCGCCGACCGTGACGCAGTGATTTTTACGTCCGCGAAAGTGCCTACCAACGTTTTTTCCCCGGCTATGTTGACCAGCCTGCCGCTTTCGGTGCGTCCGCAAACGAAGCCTTTATGCTTAGGACTTACGTCCTCAATTAAAATCTCTTCTGTTTTTCCGATGTAACCGTCGCTTATTTCCTTAGTTATCGCGTTTTGAAGCTTAATAAGTTCGCCTATCCGCTCACGCTTGATTTCATAAGGAATTTGCGGCATAGATGCGGCGGGAGTCCCCTTCCGCGGGGAATATATGAACGTGAATGCGTTGGAAAAGCGAACCTGCCGCACCAAATCCAAGGTATCCTCAAAATCGACGTCGGTTTCTCCCGGAAAGCCCACCATTATATCCGTGGTTATTCCTAC